>NZ_JBGCCU010000026.1 GCF_041261445.1 Catenulispora sp. EB89 | reverse complement strand
CAGCTCACCAGTCCACTCACCCTGCATAACAGCAGTCTGACCCCGCCGACCAAA
This sequence comes from Catenulispora sp. EB89, assembly GCF_041261445.1. Classification (NCBI taxonomy): domain Bacteria; kingdom Bacillati; phylum Actinomycetota; class Actinomycetes; order Catenulisporales; family Catenulisporaceae; genus Catenulispora; species Catenulispora sp. EB89. Next base: position 182,389 of record NZ_JBGCCU010000026.1, on the reverse strand, counting down.
CGACGAGGTCAGAACGCATGATTTTCATCGGCCTTCTAGGCACGGTTGTGACATCCCCGGTTCTGATGAGCAGGGCGGGAAGGCGCTGGAGGAGCATGTCCTCGCGCACGGAGAGGCTCTTCGGTGTCCCGGCCCGTAGCTCGTGTTCCTTCGTGTTGAAGGACTGTTCTTCAGAGTGCTTGCATCGCCGCCCGTTCGGATATTACCCAGTCCTCGGGGGCGTTCCAGCGCGTGATTCCGCTCGTTCTTTGCGGGCGGCACCTGGCAAAGTTCTGGGCATGAGCAGCGTCGATGGTCTTCTGTCTAGTTAGTTGTCATGTGAACTAAGTCGTTAGACGCTTTGGTGTGATTGGTGGTCGGGGCGCCTCCCTTTCGGTCGGCTGGCCATTGAGGCCGTACTCCTCGTTGTCGTCGCCGAGGAGCCGAGCTTCGATCTGGGCCGCGAGTCGCGCCAGGTCCTTGTCGTCGGCATGGGCGCCGCGGACTTCGATCTGGCCGTTCTTCCACGTCAGACGTGCCTCGGTGCCGGCGTGACAGGTGAAGACGTGGTCCAGTGGCCCATTTGAGCTATCGGCGGCGATGTCGGGATGTGCCGCGGCGAACGCAGTCCACTCGTCGACGGAAATGGGATGGTCGGCGCTGTCGGCCCACGAGTCGTCGGCTCTGGTGATGTGCAGGTAGTAGCCCATGTCGTCCTGCCGGCTGCCCGAACTCCCGATGATGTACCAGCGCGGGCGGGAAGCCTACCGCCGCCGAGGCGTGGCGTGCGCCAAGACCTGGTCGGCGGTCTTGGCCCGGGCGAACGGTTTGGCCCGGCCGTTTACAGTCGGTCGAGGCGAACGAACTGAACACCGGGCCGGTGAGACGGATCCGGCAGCCGGTGACGCGGATTTGTGCCGGTCAGTCGCCGGAGGCGTAACGAGTAGGCGGAAACGGGTCTTGGGCCGCGTGTCCAGAGCCGTCGTCAGTGCGCAATTCGCCGTCGCGGACCTGGTCGTCGACCTCGTCGACCGCTTCGGTGTAGGCCGCCTGCGGATCGGCGTCCGCCGGTGTCGCGTCGAGATCCGGCGGCAGGCCCGTGGCGATTCTGTCGAGTTCGGTGCGTGCTTCGAGTTGTTCCTCGTCAGGGCGTAGTGGCAGGCCGCCGCTGTGGTCGGTGAGGGGGTCGCCCTCGACCTTCTTGTTCGATTTGTGGTGTCCCATCGGGGTCTCCCTTCAGGTGAAGCCGCTTCGTGGTGGGGCGGGTCGGCCGCCTTTTCATGCCGTCAGGGATCCGGTTACCTGCCCGGAGCCGTGATCTGGAACCCGGCGGCGTTCGTGGCGTCGTTCGCCTTATCGCCGAGATCCCGGATCTTGTCGAAGAGTCCCATGGCCTCAAACTATGTGTGTAACGACGACGGCGCCTGTTGTGGCTCCTCACGGCCAGTAATCGAGGGCGGGTTTGTCCAGGTGGCCAACGGATTTGGTCGGTAGCTACAAAAGGTCGCCAGCTGTGATCTGCGCCGGTTACCGTATGCGTTCGAAATGCGGAACGGTTCGGATGAAGGCGGAGTGGTGTCGTTGACGATGGCGAGGGTCGCGGGATTCCCCATAGCCGTGCGCGTTGCTGCCGCGTACCACCGCTATGCGGAGCGCAGCGGCAACTTCGTGGCCGCTGCCGTGGCGTTCTACGGGTTTCTGGCGCTGTTCCCGCTCACGGCGCTGGCCGCTGCGGTCGTCGCCGCCACGCTCAGCCCGGCGCGGGTGCGGGGTTTGCAGCGCAGGATCGCCGATGAGATCCCCGGTATTGCCGACAAGGTCGACGTCAACGCCTTGGTGAGTCATGCCGGGACGGTCGGGGTGGCCGGCGCGGTTGTGCTGATGTACCTCGGCCTGAACCTGGTCGCGGCTCTGCGGCCGGCGATCCGTGAGATCTGGTTCGGATTCCAGCCGCCGGCCGAGGGGCTTGAGAACCTGGTCGTGACGAAGCTGAAGGACGCCGTTTCCCTGCTCGGGCTCGGGGTCGCGATGGCGGTGTCGGTCGGGTCGTCAACCCTTGCGACCTCCGTCATCGGCCACGTTTCGGGACCGCTCGGTCTGGTCGGCCAGCCGGTCGGCCGGCTGTTCCTGCGCGGTGCCGGACTGGCGGTGGGCGTCGGTGCGGGCGTCGTGATGTTCACCTACCTGTTGGCGGGCATGCCGCGCCTGGAGATGCCACGGCGGGTGGCCCTTCAGGGCGCGCTGATCGGTGCCGTCGGATTCGAGGTGCTCAAGGCTCTGGTCGCGTCCTACATCTCCGGTGTCGCGAGCAAGAGCATGTATGGCGCGTTCGGAGTCCCAGCCGCACTGTTGCTGTGGATCTACCTGGTGGCCAGGTTGTTGTTGTTCTGCGCGGCCTGGACCGCGACCTGCGAACCGGCTCAGCGTGGGGAACATAACGGGCACGCCGAGGGAAGCCGGCGGTGACACGGATGCGCTCCGTGCCACCGCCGTTCTGTCGGCCGCGGGAGGCCGTCAGCCTTCTGCGGTGACGGTCGCCGCGTCGGCAATGAGCGCCTTCAACTGTGCGGCGGCCTGGTCCCAGCCCGGCGCTGACAGCAGTGCGTTCACCTGGTCGCTGGTCAATGCGAACTGCGAGGCCGACGGTGCCACCATGGCGGCCTCGACCTCAGTGCCGTCTGGGCGCAGCCAGATGTAGTCCAAGAAGTAGGGGCCGGTCTGGTTCACGGGATCCTTCCGGCTTTTGTACGTGATGAGCTCGCCGCCCTTGGCGAACGGGGTGACGGTGCACACGTCCTGCGGGCTCAGCTTCAACTTCTGGCAGGTGAGTGCGTCGGTGCGGACCGCGACGTCGACCGCGGCGCCCGGACCGTCCGTGGTGCCCATGTTCCACGTGCCGTTGACGAGGCCGAGGATGTCCGCTAGAGCGCCGTTGACGGGCAGATGCTTCCCGTTCGGGATCTTCGTGCCGCCCGCGCCGAATCCCGTGTTGACGGGATGCGAGCCGGGCGGAAGGGCGCCCAGCGCGGTGTTGAGTACGAAGTTCGCGAGTGCTTTGCCCTCAGCCGCTGTCACGTGCTTCGGCGGGGCCGTGGTCGTCGGCGACGTCGAGTGGTCCGGGCTCGGACTCGAGCCCGATGTCGAGGGGCCGCCCGCGGCCGGCGCGGTCGACGATGACGGGGACACTCCGCCGTGCGTCGGGATCTGGGTGACGACGGCGCCGGCGACGCCGACCACGGCAACTGCGGCCAGAGTTCCGGCGGCGGCGGAGCGGCGCCGGTGGCGTCGCGCGTGGGCCAGTGCACCGGCGTACAGGGTGGTGGAAGCCGGCGCGTCGAAGGAGAAGGCGGTTTCGCGCATCGCTTCGGCGATGCCGTCCGGTCGATCGTGGTCGATCTCTTGGAAGTGGTCGGTGGACATGGAAGTACACCTCTCTCGTTGTCGATCTGTGCTCGTGAAAATCAGTGGACGATCGGGAAACCGGGCCGGTCCGGACGGGCCCGGGAAGTGGCTCAGGAACGCGCCAGGTCGGCGAAATCGCCACCGAGCCGGTCACGAACCCGAGCCAGCGCGCGGGAACAGCGCGAGCGAACGGCCGTGTCGGACAGGTTCAGCCGCGCCGCCGTCTCGGCGACGGTCAGGTCCTCCCAGAACCGCAGAACCAGCACGGCCCGGTCGACCGGCGGCAGCGACCGCAGCGCCGCCAGCAGCGCCAGACGGAGCGCGACGTCGTCGCCGCGGTCGGGCTCGGGCCGATCCGCGACGCCGCCGAGCCCGCCGGCGCCTGCCGGGAGCTCGGTGCTGCTCCGCTTGCGCCGCCCCGACACGAACCGGTTGACGAGCGTGGTCTGTGCGTAACCGACGGGGTTGTCCAACCTGCCGATGCGCTGCCACCGCCGGTAGAGCAGCCCGAAGGTCTCCTGCACCAGATCCTCGGCGGCATGGGTGTCCCCACCGGTGAGCAGGCAGGCGGAACGGAACAACCGCGCTCCGCTGGCCGCGACGAACGCCTGGAAGTCCAGGGGCGGGTCGTCGGCCTCCGTCGGGCCGCGACTCCCGCGCTGTATGAGCCTCATATCCGATCAACGCCGTGAGGGTGGTGAACTGTGGCACGCGACGTTCGCTCTCGGCCGCGTTCGCGAGACCGCAGGTGGAAGCGGCGGCTGTTGTCGCGGCGCCCAAAGGATTGCGTGGCCGGCGCCAATGACGTCGGGTCGGGCGCATACCTACGATCGAGGCACCTCCCGGGAGCTTCAGCGCCAGCCCGATTTCGAGGAAGTGAAGGTATGTCAGAACCGATCTACGTCTACATCGGTACCTATGCCGACGAGCAGACGGCCAAGTCCGACCTGGAGGTTGTGCGTGACCTCTACGGTGACGGGGTGCTGCGCACCTACGACGCGGCCGTGGTGACGAAGGAGGCCGATCAGAGGATTCACGTGCGTCGCCATGAGCACACGGCGGCCCGTTCGGCTTGGCACGGTGCGGCTGTGGGCGCCCTGGTAGGGGTGCTTTTCCCGCCGGCGTTCATCGTCAGCACCGTGGCCGGTGCCGCCGCCGGCGGTCTCGTCGGGCACCTGTGGCACGGGCTGTCCCGGGACGACCTGAAGGAGCTCGGTGAGTGGCTCGATGCCGGGGAGGCCAGCCTGGTCGTGATCAGCACCACGGAAATCGACCACGCGCTGACCACGGCGCTGAAGGCCACGGCGCACCAGACCAAGAAGCTCGAGGTGGCCGACCTCAAGGCATTCGAGGCCGAGCTCAAGAGCGTTTCCGCGGACTGAGCACACCTGTGTGGTGACTGGTGACTGGTGATCGGATTGAGGCCAGGCCGCCGTGTCATCGCTCGGCTGTTCGGCACGGCGGCCCAGGCCCGCTCGACACCGCGGGCCTCAGCTGCCGTGGCGTCAGGCTGACTTGGGGGGCTTGTCGGCCACCCGGACCGCGTACGCGGCGGCGGCGAGTTCGGCGATGCCGTGGGGGTCCGACAGAACCCGTCCGGTCAGGTCCTGAACCCGTCGCAGCCGGTAGCGCACGGTGTTGGGATGGCAATGCAGGATCTCTCCGGACCGTTCGGCCGATCCGTTGTTGTCGAGCCAGACCATGAGCGTCTGCAGCAGGATCTCCCGGTCCTCCGACGGCAGAGCGAGGACGGGCCCGAGCACGTCCGCGGTGAGCCTCCGGCTCTCCTCGGACTCGTACACCATGAGCGCGGCCAGCGGGCTCGGGTTGAACGGTCGCACTTCGGCGCGGCCCGGTGGCAAGCCGGCCAGCGCGGCCTGCGCGAGACGCAGCGCACGCGGGGTGTCGGTGACCGCGCCGAAGGCGGGACTGATGCCGGTGCGGGCCCGTGCGGTGGTGCGCAGCACGGTCAGCAGCTGCCCGTAACCGCTGCCGTTGCCGGTGCCGGTGCCGCTCGAGCGCACCGACACGATGCCGAGCTGCTGGGCGGGCGTCAGGCGCCAGCCGGAGACGATGCCGATGTCGGCCAGCCGGCGTTCGATGTCGGGCAGGCTCGCCTCGGCCAGGGCCCGGGTTTCGGCGGCCACGACCACCAACACCCCCTCGCGGTGCAGGCCCAGCAGTTCGGCGGCTTCCCACGGCCCGGTGTCTGCACCGGGCAGGCCCGTCAACAGCGCCTCGACCATCGCCGCGCGGCGCTCCTGGCGTGCGAGCATCAGGTGTGCGGTCGTGGCCCGGTAGGACTCGGTGAGCGCGAGCGCGTGCTGGTCGGTGAGCTGCAGGATCAGGCTGGCCGTGGACAACAGCGCCTCGGCGGCGGCGAGCTCGCGGTCGCGGCTGGTGTGCGCCACCAGTGCGTCCCACAGCGTGGTGAAGCAGATGCGGTAGCAGCGCAGCACCTCCGGAAGCGGGGCACCCTGCATCGCGCGGCGGCGGCCGGTCGCCGTCGGCGCCTCCAGATCCAGCGGTGCCTGCGGCTGGGCGATCGCGCCGACGAGGAAGCGCATGTTCGCCCCGACCGAGCGGTGCAGTTCCGCGGCGTCGACGATCTTGCCTTCGCGGTAGAACGGGATGCGGTCGACGGTCGCGGCGCACGCGGCCTCGATCAGCTCCGGCAGACACGACTGCGCCCAGGCAGCCAGTGCCGCCAACTCTGTGCCCGTCACGCGAATCGGCCTCCAGCCCAGCGTTCGCCCGCATGGTGCGGGAAACTGATCCAACAGCGGCGTCCCACCGACTCATGCTGCCAGACGGTTGTCGGCGTCCCGATGCCTTCGCGACGTCGCTGTATCTCGCGACGAAGAGTTTTGTTCGGCACCACAGAATCCATATCAACTGTCATGGAAGGCCGACGGCGGCGAATCATGGACGCCGGGTCCGGTCTTGTCGGGGCTGCGGATGCCACGCCAGAGTATGGGCCCGTGAACAGAGACCACACCACCGAGTTCGTGGGGCTGCCCGTCGTCGCCTTCCCCTTGGACCCTGACGCGCCCTTGCCGGTCGCCGCCGAAGACGGCCGGTCGGTCGCCTGGCGTCTCGAGTGTGACGTGCGGTGGCGCGCACAGTTCGGCCATACCCTTCCGGAACTGTTCGACCTGTTCCTCAGGCGTGTGGACGCCGCGCGCGTGGAGGCCGTCGTGTTCGGCGTGTGGTCCACCGAGATGGATTCTGGCGACCATCCCGTTCAGGTACTGGTGGCGGCTGCTGATCGGCTTCCCGCCCTGCGCCGGGTGTTCATCGCCGACGTCGGTAGTCAGGATATTGAGATATCCTGGATCGCCAACCCTCCGGTCACGCCGCTGCTGGAGAGCTTTCCGCGGCTGGAGGAACTGTGGGTGCGGGGCGGCCCGGAGGACAAAGACGTCCCGATCCTTTCCGCGATCGAGCATGAATCGCTGCGCACGCTGGTCCTCCAGGCCGGCAATCTGCCGTCCGAGACCATTCGCTCGATCGGGCAGTGCTCCTTCCCGGAACTGGAGCGGCTTGAGATCTACTTCGGCGACCCGTACTACGGCGGCACCGGGTCGGCCGATGACGTCAGGAGTCTGTTGACCGGCCAGGGGCTCCCGAAGCTGCGGTACCTGGGGCTGAAGAACGCGGTGGTCCAGGACGCGATCGCAGCGGCCCTGGCGGGCGCCCCGATCGTCGAGCAGCTGCACACGCTGGACTTGTCGTTGGGGACGTTGGGCGACGACGGCGCCGCTGCGCTGCTGGCCGGCCAATCGCTCGGGCACCTGCGCAAACTCGACCTGCACCACCACTACCTGTCGCAGGAGATGGGCGACCGGCTGCGTCACGCGCTGCCCGGCGTCGAGATCGACCTGTCCGGGCAGATCACGGACGCCGATCGCTACGTCGCCGTCGCCGAGTGAACAACCGCCAGTGGGTGGAAAAGTGATGCTCGAACACCTGCTCAGAACCCTGCCGTGCCGTCGCGCGCGTCCAGCAGCTGCCGTACCCGGTCGGCATCATGGTCGCGTCCTTGCTGCCGGTACAGCTCCAGCGCCTTCCGCCAGAGCGCGTGGGCCTGTTGGTGCTCGCCGAGCGCGGCGTGGGGGTGGCCGAGGGCTTCGACGGTGTTCGCGCTGTGGGAGGTGTCGTACAGCATGCGGCGGATCGTGAGGGCTCGGCGGTAGCAGGTGATGGCGTTGTGGTGGTGGCCGGTGCGGTGGGCGATGTAGCCGAGAGTGTCCAGGGCGGCCGCCTCGCCCTCGCGGTAGCCGATGCTGCGGTGCGTGGCCAGGGCTTGGTGGCACAGGTCGTTCGCGGTGTCGTAGTCGCCGAGCCGGCAGGCGGACCGCCCCATGTCGTTGAGGCTCGTCGCCTCCGATCGCGGTCGGCCGGCGGAGCGGAAGAGGTCTCTGGCGAGGGTCACGTGCTTCAGGGCCTGCCAGTCGTCGCCCTGCCGGGTCCGCACTCGCGCGAGCTCTTGATGGGCCTTGGCCTGCTGGTCGAGATCCTGGTTCTTCTCGGCCGACTCGAGCGCCTGATCCAGGTGGGCCACGCCTTCCTCGTAGCGGTCCAGGTCGGCGTAGGCCGCTCCGACCAGCCGGTGGGCGTGTATCTGAGCATTGGGATCGGTGAGATGGACCGCGGCCTCCAGGCCGATCTGCCGCACGGTGAGCGCGTCGTGGCGGTGCCCCCGCCGGTCGTGGAACGTGGCCAGGGCCCGGGCCAGATGCCAGGCGTGAGGGTACAAGCCGAGGCCGGCGCCGGTTTGCTGGAGCACCATCAGATTGGTGTGCTCGGCGTCGAACCACGTCATCGCGGCCGGCACGTCGGTCAGGCGCAGGGGGCGCGCGCCGCGCACGGGTCCGACGATCGGGTCGCGGCTGGGGTCGTCGGCCAGGAGGGCGTCGGCACGGTCGGCGGTGTGGACGTAGAACTCGCACAGGCGCTTGCGGGCGGCGCGCCGTTCGGTATCGCCGTCGTGGACCTGAGCCTGGTCGAAAGCGTAGGCGCGCAGCAGGTCGTGCATGCTGTAGCGGCCGGGGGCGCGTTCGGTGACCAGGTTGGTCCGGGTCAGCTCGGCCAGGGCGCGCCGGGCGTCGGCGGGGTCCAGGTCGCTCAGCCCGGCGGTGGCTGGCACGCCGATGTCCGGGCCGGGTTGCAGGCCCAGCATCCGGAACACCCGGGCCGACTCCGGGGTGAGGGTGTCGTACGACCAGGAGAACACCGCGCGCACGTCGGCGTTGGCGGCCCCGGCGCTCAGCGTTTCCAGCCGTCCTTGGGCGTCGCGCAACTCCTCGACCACAGCCTCCAGCGGGTGCCCGGGACGCACAGCCGCATGCGCGGCCGCGATGGTGATGGCCAACGGAAGCCGCGCGCACCGCTCGATCAGCTCCCGCGCCGCCTCCGGCTCCGCCTCGACGCGGTTCCGGCTCAAACGGCTGATCAGCAGGTCGCGGGCCTCGCACTGGTCGGGCAGGTCCAGCGGCACGGGGACGGCGCCGTCCAGCGCGACCAGGCCGGCCAGCTGGTCGCGGCTGGTGACCAGGAGCATGCAGCCGGGCGCGGCGGGCAGCAGCGGCCGTACCTGCTCGGCGTCGCGGGCGTTGTCCAGGACGACCAGTATGCGCCGGTCGGCCAGCAGGGAGCGGTACAGGGCGAACTGTTCGTCCTGGTCGGCGGGGATCTCCTGCGCCTTCACGCCCAGGCCGGTGAGCAGCGCGTGAACCGCGGCGGTGGCGGACATCGGCACGCCGACCGGATCGAATCCACGCAGGTTGACATACAGCTGTCCGTCGGGGAACCGGGCGGCGTTCACGTGGCCCCAGTAGACGGCCAGCGCGGTCTTGCCGATGCCGGCGGTGCCGCTGATCGCGCAGACCGGCGCCGGGGAGGTGTCCGCGCCGGCCAGCCGAGCGGTGAGCTGTGCCAACTCGCTGCCGCGGCCGATGAACGTCGCCACGGACGCCGGCAGCTGCCGCGGTACGACGCGCGGTGGAGCCGGCGCCGCCACGCGGTCCGGATCCACGGCCGCCGACTCGGGCTCTGCCTCAGCCGGCCCGGGGTCGCCGGCCAGGATCTCCTGATGCAGCCGCCGCAGTTCGGGCCCGGGATCGATGCCCAACTGCTCGGCCAGCGCCGCTCTGGCCTTCCGGTACGTCTCCAACGCCTCGCCGGTGCGCCCGCTGCGGTACAGCGCCAGCATCAGCTGCGCCCACAGCCGCTCGCGCAACGGGTGCGCGGCGGTGAGGGCGACCAGCTCGGTGACCAGCTCGTGGTGGTGGCCCAGGCCCAGTTCCAGCTCCACCCGCCGTTCCTGCGCGGCCAGCCGTCGCTCGACCAGCCCGGGCAGCACCTCGCGCCGCAGCAGATCACTGGGCGCGTCCGTCAGCGCCTCCCCGTGCCACAGACCCGACGCCTCCTCCAGCAGCGAAGCCGCGAACCGCGGTTCCCCGGCCGATTCCGCGTCCCGGGCCCGGCGGAGCAGGGCGCCGAACCGGTGCACGTCGACCGCGTCGGCGTCCACGGCCAGCCGGTACCCGGCCGAGGAGGTCACCAGCGGGCTCGGCTCGTCGCCCGCGGTCAGGATGCGTCGCAGCCGTAACACATAGTTCTGCAACGTATTGCGGGCCGAGGCCGGAGGCTGTTCGTCCCAGAGCCCGGCGATCAGCCGGTCCACCGGCACGGGGTCGCCGGCCGCGAGCGCCAGCAGCGCGATCAGAACCCGCTGTTTGGGCGCGGCCACCGGCACCGCCCGGCCGTCGTGTCGAACCTCCAGCGGTCCCAGCAGGCGGAATCGCCATCCCTCAGCCACGAACGATCCCCTCGTGCGGTCAGGCCGTGATGAGCGCGGTGAATACGACCTCTGTCAACGGTCGCACGGGGTCCGAGCGACTGTCGAGCGACCGCGCGGCGACCACGGCGTCAGCGCCTGTCGGCACAGTGGGAGGCGGCCTGCCGTGTTCTGACAGTGCTGGCCACGCCGCTGGCCACCAGGCGGCACGTGGATGGAATGCGAGTTGAGGTTTGAGCATGTACACGGATGTCCGTCCCCATCCGACGAAGAGACGGCAGCACAGCGCGTCGCGGGTGCTGCTGACGGTGATGTCGTTGGTGTGTGCCCTGGTGACCGTCGCCGTGTCCAGAGCGGTGCCCGCCATCGCCAGCGGCAACCGGGACGCACCGCTGGCGTCGACCTTCATCGCCAGCAACAACATCCGGGGCGCCAGCACGCTTGTCAAAGGCACCTGGCAGTCCAACGGCACGACGGAAAGCAAGTGGAGTCATTCCGTCAGAGGGCTGATCCAGAGCAGCCACATCGTGTTCATTCAGGAGGCCGGAGCCTCGGGCCCGCCCTCGGCGCGGGCATTGGGGACCATCACCACCGATGACGGCGCCGTGATCCAGCACTTCGAGTGGAATGTCGGGACGGACAGGAACGGGGGGAGTGCCACCGGTACCGACGTCGCCCAGGTGTATTTTCTGCAGACCGACGACAACGGCGGCACCCAGGTCGGTGGCCGGGTCAACCTCGCGACTCTCACCCGCGACAGACCAGACGACTTCATGGTGGTGAGAAATCCCAACGCTCGCGGTCGGACGGCGTTGGGCGTTCGCTTCGGGCACAACTGGTACTTCAACGTCCACGGTCTGGCCTACGGCCCGAACCGTCCCAACGACTCGGCGGCTCTGCTGGGCGCGATCAACAGCGCGGTCGCCAACTACACCGCCCCCGGCATAACCGGCAGCTTCACCTACACCGTCGGCGGCGACTTCAACATGGATCCCGCAGACCTCGCCGCGCGGGGGATCCCCAACGGAGCTCGCATTCTCGATTCCGGGCAGGTCACCTACACGAACCTCGAAGACAGCGCCGAACTCGACTACTTCGTCACCAACGACCAATCCCGGCTCACGCCTCTGAGCAACGGGCGGTACGCCGAAGCGGAGGGCCTGGCTCTGTCGGACCACGCGCCGGTCAGGATCGGCCGGTTGGGGGCCGCCGCGGACCCGCCGGACCTGAAAGCCATGAACCAGACCGGGAAATGCGGGATCGGCTCTCCGTGCCTGTCAGACATCGGCGCCATGCAGATAGCCAAGGATTGGGCCTTGTCCTACCAGGCGTTGTCAATCTACAAACGGACGGTGCGACTCGTCGGCGACGACACCACCACCGCACCGGACGGCACACCGCAGGAGGGTTCGGTCGGGGAGTCGATCAGCGCTGACGCGTCGCTGGACGCGACGGCGATTCCGAAGTACATGCCGAATGTGGTGATGCTTCAGGCCGGTACCCATGAGTTGCTCAACGGTGGTGCGTCCAGCGCGCCCGGTCAGCTCTCGGCCCTGATCGACCAGATCCAGGCGGCCGACCCGATCGCGGTGGTGCTCGTCGCCCCCCTCGACCCGATGGCCGACCCGGCGAACGAGGCGCTGGTGACCGCGTTCAACACCGCGGTCCAGCAGTCGGTGGCGGCGAAAGCGGCGGCCGGACGGCGTGTGGTGTGGGCGAACCTGCTCAACATGACCACCGTCGATCTGAACGCCGACGGGGTGACACCGAACGCTTCGGGGCAGCAGAAGGTCGCCGACGCGTTCACCGGCGCGATGGTGCAGGCGGTGGAACTGGGGTGGATCTCGGAGCCGGTGGCGGCGTCGGCGCCGAGCGGGTCGGTGTGTGACATCTACGCGTACTACGGCACGCCGTGCGTGGGCGCCTACAGCATGACGCGCGCGATGTTCTCCGACTATGACGGTCCGCTGTACGAGGTCCAGCGGACCTCGGACGGCCAGTCGCAGGACATCGGCCTGCTGGCGCCGGGTGGTGACGTCGACGCCTCCCAGCAGGACTCGTTCTGTGCGAACACGACGTGCCAGATCACCGCGGTCTTCGACCAGTCGTACCAGCTCAACGACCTGCTCCTGGCGCCGGCCGGCGGCGGTGCGAACCCCAACCCGGGTCAGGCCGCCGACGCGGCCGCGCTGAAGATCACCGTCGGTGGCCACGAGGCGTACGGGTTGAAGGTCACTCCGGGTGTCGGCTACCGGGACAACTTCACGCGCGGCGTCGCGACGGACGACAAGTCCGCGGGGATCCACACGGCCGAGGGCATGTACATGGTGGCCAGCGGCATCAACGTCAACTCCGGGTGTTGTTTCGACTTCGGCAACGCCGAGACCAACAGCCAGGACAACGGCGAAGGCCACATGGACGCCGTCAACCTGAGCACGACGTGCTACTACCAATCCAGTCAGGGGCCGTGCACCGGGAACGGGCCTTGGGTAGAGGCGGACCTGGAGAACGGCCTGTTCCAGGGCAAGGACGGGACCAACACCGCCAACACCGGCAACAGCAGCGACTTCGTGACCGCCATGCTGAAGAACGACGGGGCCGACAAGTACGCGATCAAGGGCGGCGACGCGCAATCGGGGGGCTTGAGCACCTATTGGAGCGGTGGCCTGCCCAGTGTTCCCGGTCAGTACTCGTACACGCCGATGCAGAAGGAGGGCGCGATCATCCTCGGCACCGGCGGGGACAACAGCAACTCCGATGTCGGTTCGTTCTTCGAGGGCGTGATGACGGACGGCTATCCGTCCGACGCCGCTGATTCCGCGGTCCAGGCCGACATCACCGCTGCGAAGTACGCAGGAGATTCCGCGGGGAATCTCTCTGCGCCTTCTGCGGCCGGACCGGCTGTCCTGCACGACGGCTACTCCAGCATGTTCACGGTCGACTCGGCCAACGGGCACCTGGAGGAGTCCTACCTCGCGCAGATCGGCGGTGCGTGGGCGTCGCACGATCTGAACACGCTCGCCAAGACGCCGCCGGTGATGCCGGGCACGACGCCGGTCTCACTCGTCCACGGGGACACCAGCGTCTTCACGGTGGCGGCGGACAACGGCGATCTCTGGGAGACGTATCTGCCGAAACTCGGGGGTCCATGGTTCTCCCAGGACCTGTCAGCGAAATACCACACACCGAACACGAGTTGGACGCCGACAGCCGTGGTCCACGACGGATACACCAGCGTCTACACCGTGGACGCGGCGAACGGACACCTGCGGGAGACGTATCTGCCCAAGCTCGGGGACGACTGGGTCTCCCAGGACCTGTCGGACAAGTACCACACCCCGGCGGTGCAGGCCGGTACCTCGCCGGTGGCGATCGTGCACTCCGGATACACCAGCGTCTACACGATCGGCCCGGACCATCATCTGGAGGAGACCTATCTCATCCAGCTGGGCCAGGACTGGCACACGCAGGACCTGTCGGCGAAGTACCTCACGCCGCCCACCGCTGTGACTCCGACTGCGGTGGTGCACGGCGGCTACACGAGCGTTTACACGGTCGACGACGTGACCCGGGATCTGGAGGAGACCTACCTGCCGGCCATCGGCGACGACTGGAAGGCACAGGACCTGTCGGCGGAGTACCACACGCCGCCGGTGGCTCCGGGGACGCAGCCGGTGGCCCTGTTCCACACTGGTTTCACCAGCGTATACACGGTGGCCGAGGGCAGCCAGCACGTCTGGGAGTCCTACCTGCCCTACCTCGGTGACGGCTGGGGAGTCCAGGACTTCACCGCCAAGTACCAGACACCGGTCACCTCCGACACGCCGGCCGTGCTGCTGCACCCGGCCAGCGGCGGTGACCTGTGGTCCAGCGTGTTCACCGTCAACGAGTTCAACGACCACCTGAACGAGAGCTACCTGCCGAAGATCGGCGACGACTGGACCAGCCACGACCTGTCGGTCCTGGGCAACACTCCGGGCGTCGCGGTGACGGGTTCTTCCCAAGCCGATTCCTCGCTGGCCCACGACGGATACACCAGCGTGTTCACCCCTGACGGCAACGGTGGCTTGCGGGAGACCTACCTGAACGCGATGGGAGGACAGTGGGCCGTGCACGATCTGGCGTCGATGGCTCAGACCCCGAAGATAATGGCGGGCACGGGCCCGATCTCGCTGGAGCACCAGGGATACACCAGCGTGTTCACGATCGACGACGGCAGCGGCGATCTGGAGGAGACCTATCTGGCACAACTCGGCGGCTCCTGGGCCAGCCACGACCTGGCGTCGATCGCCCACACACCGCCGTCGGCCACCATTCCCACAGCCGTCTTCCACTCCGGGTACACCAGCGTGTACACGGTGGACCGCTCCAACGGCCACCTGGACGAGACGTACCTCCCGGCGCTCGGCGGCCCCTGGTACTTCCAGGACCTGACCGCGAAGTACAGCACCCCGCCGGTCGCGAAGAACTCCGAACCGGCCGCCATCCTGCATGACGGGTGGGTCAGCGTCTTCACCATCGACGGCAACGCCGGGGGGCAGTTCGGTGACGTCGAGGAGACCTACCTGAACGCCATCGGCGACGGCTGGGCCACCCACGACCTGACCCAGCTCTACAGCGTCCAGCAAGTCGCTCTGGGCAGTTCCCCCAGGGCGGTGTTCCACAACGGATTCACCAGTGTCTACACAGTCGGCCAGAACGGAGACATCCTGGAGAACTACCTCCCGGCCATCGGTGACAACTGGGTCCCCCAGGACCTGTCCTCGAAATACGGACTCCCGAAGATCGGCGCCGGCAACCGTCTCACGGCGCTGTATCACACCGGCTTCACCAGCCTTTACAGCATCCAGGCCAACGGCGACCTGAACGAGAGCTACCTGCCCGCGATCGGAGACGCCTGGGGCAGCCTGGATCTGACGACGAAGACCAACGCCCCGGCGCCGGATCCCGCCGTGGGCCTGACGGCGGTGCTGCACGCCGACACCAGCGGTGCTCTGACGTGGACCAGCGTCTTCACCGAGGACAAGGGCAGTGACCAGCTGCGGGAGACGTATCTGCCGGCGATCGGCGGCAACTGGGTCAGCCAGGTGATCTGACCGCGATGACTGGCGGTCGGCCTGTTTAGAGGGGGCTTTTCAGAAGGGAACTGATTCATCCGGGTACGGCCTCGTCCTCGCGCATTGTGGGGACGGGGCCGCACGGCCGGTGCGATCGATTCCTTCCGTTTGTCGACGACGAAAGGATCAATGATGACCCCAGTGCTTCCTCGAAGGCTGCGTAGACACGTCGCCCTCGTGCTGTTGCCGGCGCTGCTCGGCATGTTGTGTGCCGTGCTCGCCGCGCCCGCGGCTCCGGCGACCGCCGCCGCCACGACCGCCACCGCCACCGCCACCACCGCGACCGCCACCGCCACGACCACCATCGCCGTCAACGGTGCCGGCACCGGCCGCACCTTCGACGGGGTCGGCGCGATCAGCGGCGGCGGGGGCAACTCGCGGCTGCTCATCGACTACCCGGCGGCGCAGCGTCAGCAGATCCTCGACTACTTGTTCGAGCCCGGATACGGCGCGGATCTGCAGATCCTCAAGGTCGAGATCGGAGGCGACACCAACTCCACCGACGGGGCCGAGCCCTCGATCGAGCACACCGCCGGCAACGTCCAGTGCGGTACGGGCTATGAGTTCTGGCTCATGCAGCAGGCCAAGGCCCTGAATCCGAACATCAAGCTGTACGGCCTGGCCTGGGGCGCTCCCGGCTGGATCGGTGGCGGCAACTTCTGGTCCACCGACACGATCAACTACCTGGTGTCGTGGCTCGGCTGCGCCAAGGCGGACGGTCTGACGATCGACTACCTGGGCGGCTGGAACGAGCGCGGCTACAACATCCCCTGGTACGAGCAGCTGCGCTCGACCTTGAACGCGGACGGCTACTCCGGCGTGCAGATCGTCGGCGCCGACTCCGACTGGTCGGTCGCCAACGACATCGACACGAACTCCGCGTTCGCCAACGCGGTGCAGGTCATCGGATCGCACTATCCGTGCCAGGGCGACGGCGGGCCGGCCACCTCGTGCTCGACCACCAGCCAGGCGCTCTCCTCCGGCAAACCGCTGTGGGCCTCGGAGAACGGGTCGCAGGACATGAACACCGGCGCGCCGGCGCTGATCCGCTCCATCGTCCGCGGCTACACCGACGCCCGCATGACGGCGTACCTCAACTGGCCGCTGATCGCCGCGATCACCCCGAACCTGCCCTATCCGACCGACGGGATGATGACGGCGGGCCAGCCGTGGTCCGGCAACTACTCGATCGGCGAGAGCACCTGGGCCACCGCTCAGGTCACCCAGTTCACCGCGCCCGGCTGGCAGTTCCTGGACTCCGGCTCCGGGTACCTGGGCGGCGCCGAGTCCAACGGCTCGTACGTGTCGCTGAAATCCGGCAACGGCAGCGACTACTCCACCGTCATCGAGACCACCACGGCCACCGCCGCTCAAACGGTGAACCTCACCGTCTCCGGCGGCCTGTCGACCGGCACCGTGCACGTCTGGAGCACCGACGTGAACACGCCGAATCCGGCGACCGCGCTGATCCACAGCCAGGACATCACCCCGGTCAACGGCTCGTACTCGCTGACCGTCCAGCCGGGGTACATCTACACCCTGACCACCACCACGGGCCAGGGCAAGGGCACCGCGGTCAGCCCGGCCCCGGCGACGCTCGGCCTGCCGTACAACGACTCCTACGACCAGGACGCCACCGGTAGCGAGCCTCGGTATCTGCAGACGATGCAGGGCGCCTACCAGGTCGAGCCGTGCCTGGGCGGCCGTTCGGGGCAGTGCGTCCAGCAGACCGCGCCCACCAAGCCGATCGAATGGCAGAGCGACTCCGACGCGTACGGCCTGATCGGCGACACCACCTGGTCGAACTACACAGTCTCCTCTGACGTGTACCTGAACCAGGCCGGTACCGCCGAGCTGTACGGCCGCGCGAACAAGCAGGACCGGCCGCAGGCCGACCAGGCGGCCTACCTGTTTCGGGTCTCGGACTCCGGGGCCTGGTCGATCGACCGCAGCGACGCCGTCGGGACCGTCACCACCCTCGCCTCGGGCACGGTCAGCGCGCTGGGTACAGGCCGCTGGCACACCATCGCGCTGAGCATGTGGGGTACCGCGATCAGCGGTTCCGTCGACGGGACCACGGTCGGCAACGCCTCGGACGGCACCTACCAGACCGGCCAGGCAGGCCTCGGCGTCGTGGGATACCAGACCGACCAGTTCGACAACCTCGCCGTCACCCCGCTCCTCGGCGGCTACGGCACCTACAGCACGGGCCCGGTCTCCTCCGGCCTTGCCGGGCTGTGCCTGGACAACGCGAACGGCTCCATCACCAACGGGACCAAGGTCGACATCGCCACGTGCGACAACTCCGTCGGTCAGCAGTGGGAGCCCTCGAACGGCATCATGCGGAACAACGGCGACATGTGCCTGGAAGTCCACGGTTCCGGTTCCACCGCCAACGGAAGCCTCGTCGAAGTGTGGTTCTGCAACGGCGGCCCGAACCAGACCTGGATCCCCCAGGCGAACGGGGAACTGCTCAACCCGCAATCCGGCAGGTGTCTGGACGACCCGGCGCTGAGCACGACACCGGGCACCCAACTCGACATCTGGGACTGCAACGACGGCGCGAACCAGCGGTGGACGCTGCCTCCGATCGTCGGACCGGTAGTCTCCGCCGTCAACGCACTCTGCCTCGACGACGCCGGCGACGTCACCACCGACGGCAACAAGGTCGACGTCTACGGTTGCAACGACACCAACGCCCAACGCTGGCAGCGAATCGGGAACGCCCTGGTGAACAACGGCAAGTGCCTGGACATCACCGGCTCCGGCGGCACCGCCGACGGCACCGCCGTCGAGCTGTACACCTGCAACAACGGCGCCAACCAGGTCTGGATACCGCAGGCGAACGGCGAACTGCTCAACCCGCAATCCGGCAGATGCCTGGACGACCCGGGATTCAGCACGACGCCGGGCACCCAACTCGACATCTGGGACTGCAACGACGGCACCAATCAGCAGTGGGCGCTGCCCGCCGCCTGAAGGTCCACGCCCTGACACCGGCCCGCTCTGCTCCCCGCCGTTCGGCTGCGGGAGCAGGGCCCCGATCGATCACCACCACCTCACCCGGAATCGCGCAGCCCGGCTGTCTCAGCTGCGAACCGGTGTTCGTGCTCGACACGGGAGGTGCCTGCTCGCGGCCGCCGGCGCGGTTGGGCAGGCCGGACGGCAGCTCCGGGTACCCGGGTCTGTCCACCTGCCCGGAAGCGTGGCGCCGGGAAGCGTGGCGCCCGGAAGCGTGCGGCCGGGAAACGTGGCGCCGGGAAACGTGCCGCCCGGAAGCGTCCCGCCGGGAAACGTGCCGCCGGGAAGCGTCCCGCCGGGAAACGTCCCGCCCGGCTCGGGCTCACCGTTGCGGTGGGCGGGAGTCTTCCGTCCGGACCGCTCGCAGGATCCGGTCGCTGATCTCGTGCAATTGGCGGACCTGGGGTGCGGTGAGTTGGTCGAAGACGAGCCGGTTGACGGCGTCGATGTGGCCGGGGGTGGCGTCGGCGGCCTTGTCCCGGCCGGCGTCGGTGAGCACGGCCAGGGTGCAGCGCCCGTCGGCGGGGTCCGGGAGGCGGGTCATCCACCCGCGGCGCTCCAGGCGGGCGGCCGCTCGGGACAGTTTGGACAGCGAGGCGTTGGTCGCCCGGGCCAACTCGCTCATCCGTAGTGTGCGCTCATCGGCTTCGGACAACGTCCACAGGATGCCGTATTCGAAAAGTGTCAGCGCGGCGTCGCGCTCCAACTGATCGTCGAGGGCCGCTGGCAGCCAGACCAGAACGCTGGTGAACGCCTCCCACATCTGACGGTCTTCTCGATCGGGCATCACGGCCACCGCGTCGTCTCAGCCATGGCGCGATCTTACGCTCGCGGGGCCTGATCGGCGCGCACCGCGATTACTTGACTGGGAAACTCAATCGGTCTAGGTTTCAGTTACCCAGTCAAGTGAATCGGTCGGTTCCGGTCCAGGCCTGGGCGCTTCCTGTCCAGGCCCGCACGCCGATGGCCGCCCAGCTTGAGAGGCACGCATGGAATTCACCAAGTACGCCCACTCGACCGTCGCTCTCACCAAGGACGGGTTCACCGTCGTGATCGATCCCGGGGCGTACACCCCGAACGCCGCGGAACTCGTCGCCGGTGCCACGGCAGTGCTGATCACGCACAGCCATCCCGACCACTTCGACGCCGGCATCCTGAAGGCCGCGCTTGAAGCCCAGCCGTCGCTGCGCGTGTGGGCGCCGCCGGACGCGGCGGCCGAACTCGGCCCGCACGACGGCCGCGTCCTCGCGGTCCGCGCCGACGACAGCTTCGAGGCCGCCGGATTCGAAGTGACAGCCGTCGGCGAGCATCACGCGCCGATCCACGCCGACCTCCCGCTCATGAGCAACGTCGGCTACCTGATCGACGGCGACGTCTACCACCCCGGCGACTCATACGTCGTGCCCGGGGCCGCGGTCCAGACGCTGCTCGTACCGGCGGCGGGACCCTGGACCAAGCTCAGCGAGGGAATCGACTTCGTGCGGTCGGTCAAGCCGTCGCGTTCCGTCCAGATCCACGACCTCACACTGAGCGACGCTGAGGGCGCTTCGTTCGCGCAGTTCATCAGCGACCTGACCGGTGTGCCGTTGCTGGCGCTCGAGGTGGGTCAGAGCATCGTGGTCTGAGGGTGCCCAGGCGCGGGGGACGGGCAGGGCGAGGATCGGGCGGCCCCGCGTTGAAGCAGACCGGCTCCGGCGCGGGCTCTGTTCCAGGTCAGTGATCGTGGAACTGAGCCCGGCCGAAGCACCCGCTGCCGCCTTCGCGCGAGCGCTCCGGTTCTGCTTACGCGGTGCCGAGCGGGTTGAGCATGGTGAACCGCCAATCGCCGCCGGCGTCCTGCCGGGCGATATTGGCGGTGGTGCCGGTGGCGGTGATCCGCTCGCCTTCGGGGCCGTCGATTTCCATGGTCCAGTCGGTGACCAGGAGGGCGGTGTCCGCGCCGAGCAGCGTGTGACGCTGGACGTTGGTCAGCTTGCCGCCGGCGGCGACGGTTCCGCCGATCTCAGCGCGCAACGCGTCCTCGCCGGAGATGAACTCGCCGACCACGGTGCGCATGCCCGCCCCGGGCGCGAACAGTGCCAGGACATCCTCCACGGCGCCGGCGTTCAGAGCGTCCTGGAACAGGATCGGGAGCTTGGCAGGGTCGGTGACGGAAGTGAACATGGTGTAAGAATCCTTACTTTCGAAGTGGTTCTGGTGCTGACTCCACGATGCCGCCGACCCTGCATGGGAGACGAGGTGGAGTTCGGTCGCGCGATGGTCGAAAATGGACAACGTGATCATCGACATCGCTTTCGACAACCCGGACAGCCCGCACGCCGGCGTCGAAGTTCTGACCTTCGACGAGCTGAAGACCCGGTTGAAGAGCGAAGTCGCGCGTCGCCCGAGCCGTCTGGACTTCCACCAGATCATTCTGGTGCGTGACGGCGAGGGCACCGCGATGGTCGATTTCGTCGACTACGAGTGCACGCGGGGTACCCTGCTGCATCTGCGGCCCGGCCAGGTCCAGAGGCTGCCCTACGGCGCGGCCGGCCAACCGGCGGACCTCGACGCGGTCTTGCTGCTGTTCACCGCCGGTTTTCCGCCACCGCTGCCGGCGGCGGGCCCGGTGCTCGACGGGTTCGGCCCGGTGGCGTGGTCGCTGCCGCCGGACACCTTCGGTGCGTTCGATCGTGCCGTGGAGGAGCTTGTCGCGGTGTACCGGAGTTGGCACGGCGCTCCGGCCGCGCGCGTGGCCGGCCTCGACCTCACCGGCGCGCTGCTCCGCCAGCTCCTCGGCGCACTCCTCCTGCGTATGGCGGGCCTGTCGGATCCGGACGGGGACGGCGACGTGCACGCCACCACTGCCGACGTGTACCTCGCCTTCCGCCGCGAACTTGAACGCTCTTTCGCCACCACGCGATCCGTCGAGACCTACGCCGCACGCCTGGGTTACGCACCACGAACCCTGACACGCGCCTGCCAGGCCGCCGCCGGGCGTACCGCCAAACAGCTCCTCGATGCGCGCGTGAGCCTTGAAGCGCAACGACTTCTCGCACACACCGATCAGCCGGTATCTGCGATTGCTCACGCCCTCGGCTTCACCGAGGCCACCAATTTCGGCAAGTTCTTCGCCCGACAGACCGGCCTGGCCCCGGGAGACTTCCGGCATGCGCAGCGGTGACCAGCTGATCGCTCAGTTCGCGAAGAGATCGGCGCTCCAGCCGGCGGGATCGGTGCCGAGCCCTTGGATGTGACCGAGCAGGCCACTGATACCGCCGGGCAGTTCGGCGGCTGCCCGGGCCTCGGCCACGACGCAGATGTTCCAGCCGTTGGAGTCCTTGCACACCGACGCGCCCCAGGTCCAGGGGCCTTGAACCGTTCCAGCTGGTTTGACGAAAACGTTCAGGCCGTCGGTCGCCGTGTTCAGGCCGATGTTCAGGTCCGATGGACCGGTGCGCCCGGCAGCCGGGTGATTGAACACGGCTTGGTTGAGGTCGAGCGCAGCCGGTGTCAGACCCTTGATCTGGATCGGCAGCGGTAGGGATACCTGGCCTACCGCGACCGTGCGGGCGACGTGCTCCATCGTTGCGGCTGAGGTGGAGGCGTCCAGGTAGTCGCCGCTCAGGGTGAGCCACTTGCCCGAGGGGTCCTGCCACACCAGATCTGACTTACCGGGAACGGGGTTTTGGCCATCGGCCGCCGTCCAATAGGCGGTTGTGCCGATTCCCTGGACGGGAATTTTGGAAGACGTGTCCGGTGGTGCGGCATCGCCGACGGTGAGGAACACCCTGGGTTGTCCCGCCGTGCCCGTGGATGTGCCGGCGGCGGCCGAATACGTGGAGGCACCGGCGGACGGGCCTTCGCTGATGTTCGTCATTCCCTGAGGGAGCCAGCCGAAGCGAGCCGGCACGCGCACCCCGGTTCGCGCCATACCGGGGCCCGGGGTAGAGGAACCGGTCGACGGGCTGTGCGGTGCGCTGTTCGTGGTCGCGGTCGCGGGAGCCGTCTGAGCGCCGGGTGCGGTCTGCTGCCCGGCGGCGTGCCCGGCGGTGGAGTGGGTGATCGTGAGCACGGTGGCTGCGACGCCGAGCACCCCGACCGCGGCGGTGCCGGTCAGGACCCTGGTGGTGCGGCGCTTGCGGAGCCGCAGGCGGTAGCCGTCGTTGCAGGCCTTGTACAGGTCGATGGTGGTGTCCGGGGCCGGCGATTCGGTCAGGGCCGCCAGCCGGGAGCCGGGATCTTCGGGCATGCCTGTCATGGTGGATTCCGTGTCTTCTCTGAGGCTTGTGCAGGTCACAGGGATGGCTGAGCCTGAAGGATGCGGCGCAGCGTGGCCAGACCACGTGCCGTCTGGCTCTTCACCGTGCCCGGGGAGCAGTTCAGCTCGACGGCGGTCTGCTCGACCGACAGGTCGCAGTAGTACCGCAGGACGACCGCCGCACGCTGCCGGGCCGGCAGCTCGGCCAGGGCCGCGCGCAGATCCAGCTCGGTATCGCTGTCGTGCACACGGTCGGGCAGGTCGTGCAAGATCCCGGTGTCGGCGGTGACAAGCCGCCTCCACAAGGGGCGCCGGGTCTCGTTGATGTACGTGTTGACGAGGATCGTGCGCAGGTAGGCGTCGAGGTTGTCCGCGGAACGGGCCTTGGGCCAGACCGCGTACAGCTTCGTCAGCGCGGTCTGCGCCAGATCGTCCGCGTGATGCCAGTCCTGGCACAGCAGGAACGCGATCCGGCGGAGCCACAGGACACGCCCGGAGACGAACTCGACGAAGTCCCGGTCGGGTTGGTGTTCAGCCATGGGGATTCCGTCTCGCGAGCGCAGCGGTGAAGGTCACGCCGCTACTGACAAGATCCAGCCGGGATTGGTTGCATGGGAACTGGAGCGGATTTCTCGCCGGCAGCCCGGCACGGCTACGCGACCGTGCAGGAAGGTTGTGCGCGGGAGCTGGCGGGGGCAAGTAGGGATGCCCCGCCCGTGGCGTGAGCCTGCTCCGGCGCGCTACTCGACGCCCCCGGCACGCCAGCGCGACAGCGAATCAGAGCTCGAATAAGGTCACCGACGCACGGCGCGCCGTCACCGGATGCTCCCGGCCGACCGCGTCGCGTAACGGTCCCATCTCGGGTACAGAAGGGGTGCAAATGTCAGCAACCTCAAACAGCCTGCGTCGGGCGCTGGCCTTCCTCGGAATGCTGGTGCTGACGCTCGCCGCGACGGCGGCCGGCCCGGTCGCCAAAGCGCACGCGGCGGCGAACGTCTCTGTCGAGCTCGGCTACGCGGACAACCTGCGGCCGGCCGCGGATCACTTCCCGACTCCGTGGTCGGGCGGCCCGGGTGTCGTGTTCAACGGCTGTTCCGGCTCCTGCAGCTTCGACGGCGGCGCGATCCGCTTCATCAACAACACCGGGATCCAGGTACACGTCGACTATGTGAAGGTGCACTTCGGCACCTGCACGTTCGATCTCTGGAACAAGAACGTCCCGCTGGACGCGGGTGATTCGCTGATCGACACCCAGACGATCAGCGGCCCGTCCGGCGGGTGCCCCGCCGACGGCAGCTTCGACACCTCCGACGTCGGGCCGAACGGCGCCAACTGGTCCGGGAACTGCACTGAGTCCGGGGTGTTCCCGGTCGTGGAGTTCTCGATCGACGGCCAGGTGTCGAACCTGCAGGACAGCGGACAGATCCTGAACACCAAGGGCGTCGACGGCGCTTCCTGCGGAATGGGCAACGAGTCGCAGCAGTGGGCCCCGATCGGCAGTATCCCGTGCCCGGGCACGACGCTGAGCCTGGCGCCGCCGACCCAGACCGACGCGGTCGGCTCCACGGCCACCGTCACCGCGACGTTCGCGAACAGCTGCGGCGACCCGCTGCAGGGCGCACAGATCGACTTCGCGGTCGCCAGCGGCCCGGACGCCGGCGCGACCGGCAGCGCCGTGACCGATGTCGCCGGGCACGCGAACTTCAGCTATCCCGGCGCGGCCACCGGCACTGACGTCGTCGGCTCCTCGGCGACCAACCCGGCCGGCACGATCGCCTCGAACACCGTCAACGTGGTCTGGATCAAGCGCGTGGCCACGCTCACCATCAACCCGTCCGCGACCACCAGCGACTTCAACGATCCGGTCACGGTGTCCGGCACACTGACCGACAGCGCCGGCCCGATCGTCGGCGTCCCGGTGACGTTCACCCTGAACGGCGCCGAGACCTGCACCGGCACCACAGCGGCCAACGGATCAGCGTCCTGCTCCATCACGCCGCTGGAAGCCGCCGGTTCGTACACGCTCACGGCGAGTTTCGCCGGGTCGGCCAGCGACCAGCCGGCGAGCGCCGGCGCGCCGTTCACCGTCACCCGTGAGGAGACGACGCTGGTCTACACCGGCAGCGCGCACGCCGCGAACGGCCAGCCGTACACCCTGTCCGGGACGCTGAAGGAGGACGGCGTCACGCCGATCGCCGGCCGCACCGTCGCGTTCACGCTCGGCAGCGGCGCCTCGGCGCAGAGCTGCTCGGGGACGACCGACGCCGCCGGCAACGCCTCCTGCACCATCGCTTCGGTGAACCAGCCGAACGCCGCCACCGTCCCGGCCGGCGGGGTGTTCGCCGGTGACGCGTACTACCTCCCGGCCTCGGCCTCGATCAGCGGCGGCGTCGCCTTCACGGTGATGACCGGCCACGCCTTCGGCCTGTCGTCCTCGGGCCTGGTCGGCATCACCCCGACCCCGGAAGCCGGTCCGGTGTCGACCTCGGTTCCCAGCAGCAGCAACCCGCCGTGCGTGGTGACCATCAGCGGCCTGATCAGCGCCGGCACACTGTGTGCGAACGTGTCGACCGCGATCAGCCCGAACTCCTCGACGGCGAACGCCTCGGTGCAGCACGTCGGCATCGGACTGCTCGGCCTGCCGGCGATCCAGATCGGCGCGGTGACCTCCACCTCGCACACGCTGTGCAGCGGCAGCACCGGTGACGCGACCGTGGCGTCGATCACCGTCGGCGGCATCGCGGTTCCGATCAGCGTGCACCCGGGTCCGAACACCACGGTGAACGTGCTCGGGATCAAGCTGATCCTGAACGAGCAGGTCGCCACCAACAGCGCGACCGACCACTCGCTGACCGTCAACGCCGTGCACGTGATCGTGCCGGGGCTGCTGGACACGGTGGTGGCTTCGTCGACGAGCGACATCCACGCCTGCTTCTAGCTTCGAGAGATTCGCCGCTCGGGAAGGAGTGAGAACGTCGGACGGCCCGGCCGGGATGATCGCCGGCCGGGCCGTCGGCGAGTGCGGTGGTGTTACCGACGGCCCGGCGGTCCGGCGGTCTGAGGTGCCGGAGGATGCGCGGGATCTGGGCGCGATGTGCTGCGTTCCGATGCTTTGGTACATCGGGTGATCCGGTGCGCCGGTCAGATGCCGTAGTGCCAGGTGGTCAGCATGAACGCGCCGAACCAGCAGCCGAACAGTGTCGCGGGGACCGCCGCCGTGACGAGCGTGCGGTTGTCGGCCCGGGCCAGTGCGCGGGCGGGCGGCAGCAGGAAAATCAGCGCCAGGATCAGCAGCCGCAGTTTGCACTGGAAGTAGTTGGACTGCCCGAGACTCAGAACGAGGATTCCAGCGCCGTAGGCGAGCAGCGGCGGCCAGGTCCCACGACGGAAGGCTGCCGCGCTGAGCACGAGCAACGCCAGGGTCGCGACAGCGGTGCACACCGCCATGAACTCGTTGCTGCCTTCGAGGGTGCCGACAAGGTCGGTGAGGTACTGGTGGCCGTAGTCCCAGGCGGTGCCCCAGCCGGCGTTCTGGATGACGAACCAGCCGTCCAGCCGGCCGGTGCGCAGCCCGACCCAGCCGATGAACAGCGGCACCCCGGTACAGCCCAGGGCAAGCCCGGCGACGGCGCGTCCCGGCAGGCGGCGGCGCTCCCGTGCGTGGAGCGCGACCGCGACGGCCAGGGCCAGGGCGACCGCGACGCCGGCCGGGCGGGTCAAGCCGGCCAGTGCCGTCAGGGCACCGGCGGTCAGCCAGGCCCGGCGGTGCGCAGCCAGGAGGGCGCCGGCGGTCAGGGCCAGGAACAACGACTCGCTGTACGCCATGAAGAAGACCAGCGACATCGGCTGGGCGCCGGCGAGCAGCATGGTCGCGATGGTGGCGGTGCGCCGGTCGTACAGCCGGGTCAGGAGCACATGTAACACGATGAGCGCGGCGGCCAGCGACAGTTGGGCGGCGACTATCCCGGACACCGCCCAGCTGAGTCCGGATGCCGCGTGGACGATGCGGATCAGTTCCGGGAACAGCGGGAAGAACGCCAGGTTGCTGCCGTCGGCCGCGCCGGCCATGCCGTGGGGGTAGCCGTACTGGGCGATCTGGACGAAGCGCCGGCCGTCCCAGGCGGTGAGCCGGTCGGTCAGGCTCGGCCCGTCGGGCCGGATCATCGCCGACAGCACCAGCAGGTGCAGGGTCGTCGTCGCGGCGTATATGACGGTCGCCGGTCCCGCCATCGTGCGGAGGCGCACGGTCCAGGCCCGGGTGCCGGCCGCCAGTGCCGCGCCGGCGGAGTCGGGAGTTGTTCGGCGGGCTGGAGGGGCGGGCGCTTGGACTTCCCGGTTTCTCAACGTCGAGGACACGATCACTCCCTGCTCCGGTGGCGGACGCGGAACAGAATCTGCGAAGCGTGCTGAACCAACCCTGAAGTTCCTGAAGATCACTTCAGGACGGCCGGTCCGGAATCCATGCGATCATGAATCGATGGACGTGCTGGTGGTCGAGGACGACCCGGACATGGCCACGGCCGTGCGCCGGGGCCTGGAGTCGGAGGGCTGGACGGTCGACGTGGCCGGCGACGGCGCCACCGGGCTGCGGCTGGCCCGGCGCCACGACTACCAGGCGATCATCCTGGACATCATGCTCCCGGCTCTGAACGGCTACCGGGTCTGCGCCGAGCTGCGCCAGGCGGGCGTGCGGACGCCGATCCTGATGCTGACGGCCAAGGACGGGGAGTGGGACGAGGCCGAGGCGCTGGACACCGGCGCGGACGACTACCTGCGCAAACCCTTCGCCTACGTGGTCCTGCTGGCCCGGTTGCGCGCGCTGCTGCGCCGTGGCGGCGCCGAGGCCGACCGCGCGGTGCTGCGGGTCGGTGACCTGTGGATCGATCCGGCCGCCCGCCGAGCCGGGCGCGGGCAGGAGCCGGTCGGGCTCACCGCGCGCGAGTTCGACGTCCTGCTGTGCCTGGCCCGCTATCAGGGCCAGGCGTTGTCCCGCCGGGCGATCGTCGATGAGGTCTGGGACCTGGCCTACGACGGCGAGCCGACCATCGTCGAGGTCTACGTCAGTGCCCTGCGTCGCAAGATCGACGCCCCGTTCGGGCGGCGCAGCCTGGAAACCGTGCGGGGCATCGGATATCGGCTGACCGACGACGCCGATGCGTAGGCCCGCGACCCGAGCCCGCACCGCACTCGCCGCCGGGCTCGCGGCCTTGGCGCTACTCGGCATCGGCGCACTGTTTCTGCGCCAGCACGTCTACGACTCCCGCCTGGCTGCCGGGCGCACCACCGCACAGTTCCAGGCCCGCACCATCGCCAGCCGGCTCACCGCGCCGCACGGCCTGGACAAGATCCATGACGACACCGCCGGCCTGCCGTCGGTGGTGCTGAACCCCTCAGGCAACCCCGTGCGCCTCGGTGACCCGCTGGCGGACCAGCGGCCCGCCGTGGTGGGCCTTCCCTGGCCCGATCACGTCGACTGGGTGGACTGGAGCGGGTCCGGGACGGTCCACGTGACCCCCGCCGCCAAAGACCCGGCCTATGCCGGGCGGACCTTCGCCGCCGTCGGCGCCGCCGCCTACGTGACCGGATCCCAAGGCCCGGGCGAACCGGAGGGTGTCTACACCGTCTACGTGCTGGTCACCCCGTTCGATGCACAGGCCGCCCGCGCCGCAGTCGACCCGGCACTGTGGTTCGGCGTTCCCACCGCCGCACTGCTGGTCGGCGCCATCGCCTGGGCGGCCACCAGCCGCGCGCTGCGCCCGGTGGAGGCGATCCGAGCCCAGATGGCCGAGATCAGCGAACACCGCCTGGACCGCCGCGTCCCGGTCCCGCCGGCCCGGGACGAGATATCCCGCATGGCCGTCACCACCAACGCCACCCTGGACCGGCTTCAGCGCTCCGCCGAACAGCAGCGCCGCTTCGTCGCCGACGCCGCCCACGAGCTCCGCAGCCCGATCGCGGCCCTGCGCACCAACCTCGAAGTCTCGCTCGCCCACGCCGAGCACACCGACTGGCCGGCCGCGACCGGCGAAGCCCTGGCCGCGGTCCGCCGCCTGCAAACCCTCACCGAAGACCTGCTGTTCCTGGCCCGCCCCGGCGACCAGCCCCGCCGCACCGAACCGGTCGACCCCGCCGAGCTGGCCCACGATCTCGTCACCGAATACCGCCACACCCACGTTCGCGGCCCGCGCTACTCACTGACCGTCCACGCCACCAATCACGTGCGAGGCAACCGCGGCGAGCTGAACCGGCTGCTCCGCAACCTGCTCGACAACGCGACCCGCCACGCGGCCACCCGGGTAGGCGTCACCATCACCGCCGACGACCGGCAGGTCCAGCTCACCGTGGACAACGACGGATCGGACATCCCCACCGCCGCCCGCGAGCAGATCTTCGAACGCTTCACCCGGCTCGACGAGTCCCGAAGCCGCGACGCCGGCGGCACCGGCCTGGGCCTCCCCCTCGCCCGCGCGATCGCGGAGCACCACGGCGGCACCCTGACCCTCGCCCCGACAGGACCGGCGTTCACCATCAGGCTTCCGGTCTCGACCGCCGTCGAACCCGAGATCGGCTGAAGGACACGCTCGCGCCCGGACAAGCCGCGTGAACCGTGGTCGCTGAACAGTTTCTGTGGACCGAAAATCTACTGGATCAGACCTGGTAGTAAGGGCCCGTACATTTCATAGCGCCGAGTGGTAACGGGAGCGAAGACGACACCTCGGATCAGCCGGTTCATCGGGGCGGGCAGGCGAACAGTCGCTGCTGCGCGCCGGGGGCGGGAAAGACGCGGCCGAAGCCTCCGGAAGAGCGTTGGGGCGGCCTTTCCTTTGTGGCGGTATTCACCGTGATGAGTTGCGCACATGGTCAGGCCGTCGGCAATGCCTTTTGGGTATCGGTGCCGTACCCAGACGGTGTTGGTTCGCCGCCGAGCCGCCACCATGCTCGGCGGTATGAGCGAACAAACAATCGCGCTGGTCACCGGTGCGAATCAGGGAATCGGATTCGAGATCGCGGTCGGTCTCGGCGCGCTTGGTTGGAGTGTCGGGATCGGCGACCGCGATGCGGAGCGTCAGGAGGACGCGGTGGCCAGGCTGCGTGCCGATGGCGTCGAGGCGTTTCCGGTGCCTATCGACGTGACCGATGACGCGAGCGTGGCGGCTGCCGCCCGCCTGCTCGAAGAACGTGCCGGCCGTCTCGACGTGCTGGTCAATAATGCCGGTGCCACCGGTGGCTGGCCGCAGAATCCGACGACGCTGGATTTGGACAGTGTCCGGGTGGCGGTGGAGACGAATGTGTTCGGCATGATCCGGGTCACCAACGCGTTGTTGCCGTTGCTGCGTCGCTCGGCGCATCCGCGGATCGTCAACCAGTCCAGCCATGTCGGCTCCCTGACTTTGCAGACGAGGCCCGGGGTCGAGCTTGGGGAGCTGAGCGGGGCGTACGCGCCGACCAAGACCTACCTCAACGCCGTGACCGTCCAGTATGTCAAGGAACTGGCGGGCTCTGGCATCCTCATCAACAATGCGTGCCCCGGGTACGTGTCCACGGAGCTCACCGGCTTTCAGGGGCTTCGCACCCCGCGACAGGGTGCCGCGATCGCGATCAAGCTTGCGACCCTGCCGGACGACGGTCCTACCGGTCAGCTGTTCGACGACGACGGGGTCGTGCCGTGGTGACCGGCCCGGGCTCCGCCGATCCCGGCATCGATCGTTTCGTCCGGGAACTCGCGGCCATCGACGATCACGCTCACCCGCTTCCGCTGGAATGGGAGCCGCCGCCGGATCGTGACCGGCCGATCTTCCCGTACGAGCACCCCCTGCCGGTTCGCATGCGGCCGACCAATCCGGAGTACATCGATGCCTGGCGAGCACTCTGGGGTTACGAACACGACGACTTCGACGCCGGACACCTGCGCGCCTTGATCGACAAGAAGCAGCGGGTCCAGGCGGTCGAAGGGGACAACTACCACAGCTGGGTCCTGGACCGGATCGCCGTCGAGACGATGCTGGCGGTCGATTCCGTCCCCCAGCCGTCCTTCCCGGCACCCCGATTCCGCTGGCTGGCCTTCGACGACTGGCTCATGTGGCCGGTCCCCGCGGTCGATCAGAAACCGATCACCGGCCGATACGCCGAGCAGATGGCGCAGGCCTGTCGGCAGGCGGGTGTCGACTGCCCGCCGCCGACGCTCGACGACTACGTGCACGCCGTCCTCGTCCCCGTGCTCGAACGGCAGAAAGCTGACGGCGCGGTCGGTCTGAAGTTCCACACGCCCTACTACCGGCCCATCGACTTCGCCGAGGTGCCGGTATCGCAGGCGCGCGAGTTGTACCGACGTGCTTGCGACGGCGGCATCACGATTGCTGAACACCGCCATGTGGAGGACTACCTGTTCGCTGCGATCGCCGGTAAGGCCGCCGAGCTGGACCTGCCGATCCAGATGCACACCGGGCAGGGACCCCGGCATCGTTTCGAGAACAATGGCAGCAACCCGTTGCTGATGGAGGCCGCGGTGGTCGCCGCGCCGGACACCCGGTTCCTGATGCTGCACGCCGGCTGGCCGTTCGCCAAAGAGGCCGTTGCCTCCCTGTCACACCCGAACGTGTTCCTCGACATCTCGGGATCGTCCGTGCACCTCTACGCGCGCAACCTCGCCGGCATCGTACGAGACGCCCTTGAGTGGTTCCCCGAGAAGATCCTCTACGGCACCGACGCCTTTAGCGACACCGCACACGCCTTCATGTCCAGCACCGAACCGCGGTCGAATTTCCTCCACGGCTGGGAGGAAAAGGCCTGGTTGCTGGATCGCACCGCGCGAGAGGCCATCGCTTTGGCGCTCACCGACATGCTGCACGACCGAGTCATCCGCGCCGGCGACGTCGACCGGCTGGCCACGATGATCATGCGGGACAACGCGATCGATCTCTACCATCTGTGACCTGGTTGCGCGTCGTGCGAACAGCATGGCCGCGTAGCCGTTGCCTGTCAGGGGCCGCACGTGCGCGTCAGGTCAGTGATCGGTGGCGGGGTGGGCGGCTACGGCGCCTGCTGCGTCGGCGTCGTCCACGGTCAGCGCGGGTACGACGGCGACGGTGGCCAGGAGCGCCGCCACCAGGAAGGCGGCGTGGTAGGCGGTCAGGTTCGGGGTGGCGTGGCCTGCGGCGGAGTGTGTGGTGCCGACGGTGGTGAAGACGGTGGCGAGTAGGGCGATGCCGGTGGCGCTGCCGAGTTGGCGGGCCATGGCGAACAGTGATGAGGCGTGGCCGGTGTCGGCTGGTGAGATGGTGGCGAAGGTCGCTGCTTGTGTGGAGATGACGACCTGGCCCATTGCCAGTCCCAGCGTGAGCATGAGCAGCCGCATCCACCACAGCTCGGTGGGTGAGCTGATCAGCGCCATCGGCGCGACGCTGCCTGCTGCGCCGGCCAGGGCCAGGGCGATGAGTCGGCGAGGACCGAGGCGGCGGTAGAGGATCCGGGAACCGAGTTGGGCGCCGAGCATCACCCCGAGTGCCTCGGGCAGGGTGTTGAGCCCGGATTGCAGTGCGGACAGGCCCAGGCCGAGTTGGAAGAACAGTGGGATGACGAACAGCGTGCCGAGGAACGCGGCCATCCCGATGGCCATCGCGGTGGTCATGGTCCGGAACAGCCGGTTGCTGAGGAGGCGCAGCTTCAGCAGTGGCGCGTCGGAGTGCAGTTCGACCCGTATCAGCAGGGCCAGGACCGCGGTACCGGCGGTGATGCTGCCGGTGATCTGCGGCTGTGTCCAGCCCAGGCCGGGGCCTTGGCTGATGCCGTACATCACGGCGGCGAATCCCGCGCCGGACAGCACGAACCCGGCGACGTCGAAGCGGCCGGGTCGGGGTTGGTGCTGTTCGGCCAGGAAGAGCAGGCCGAAGGCGAAGGCGGCGGCGCCGATGAAGAGGTTGACGAAGAACACCCAGCGCCAGGACAGGCCGGTGACCAGTGCGCCGCCCAGGACCGGGCCGAGGGCCGGGGCTACCGCGGTGGGGATGGTCAGGATTGAGGCGGCGCGCAGTCGCTGGTGCGGTGGGAAGGCGCGGTAGAGCATGGTCATGCCGACCGGGGTCATCATGCCGCTGCCGGCGCCTTGTAGGACGCGGAAGGTCACGAGTTCGGCGAGGTTGTCGGCCAGGCCGCAGAGCACTGATGCCGTGGTGAACACGGCGATCGCGAGCAGCAGGATGCGTTTGGTTCCGAACCGGTCGCCGAGGTAGCCGGCGGCGGGGATGAACACGGCCAGGCTGACCAGGTAGCCGGTGGCGACCGCGTCTAGCGCGGCTTCGGTGACGTGGAACTGGCGGCCGATGGTCGGCAGTGCCACGTTGACGATGGTGATGTCCATGATGTTCATGAACATCGCCGCGACGAACACGACGCTGACGGCGGCCTTCTGGCTGATCCGCGGTCTGGGCCGGGGCGCTGCCGGGGCGGGGGCGAGCGGGGCGAGTTGCTCGATCATTCGATGCGCTCCTGGGGGGGCAAGACGGGATGGGACGGGGCCAGGGCCTTCCGCGCTGCGGACGGCCCCGGGCGGGCTTAGGTTCGGCTCGGTTCGGCTCGGACTAGCGAGGGCTTCCGCGCGCTACCGTGCCGCGGCGGCGGCGATGAGCTCCCGCATGGCGTCCGGGTAGTCCTCGCTGATCTGCGGGCCGAGGTTCGGCCCCACGGTCTCGGCGGCCGGGCCGCCGATGATGAGCTGGTGGCGGACGCGGGTGCCGCCGCCTTCGAGCGGGGTGAGTTCGTGGCGGTCGGTGAGGATCAGGCCGTTGCCTCGGGGATCGGGATTTCGTCGAGCTGGAAGATGCTGCCGGGCCCGCTGGTGCTCAGGTCGGGGATGGCGGAGATGAAGGCGTGGACGTGGTCGGTGTTCAGGTGCGTGGCGAACGCGGCGGAGTCGGCGTAGATCTCGTAGAGGTAGAACCGGCCGGGTATGTCGCGGGCTTCGTACCCGGTGAAGGTGACGCAGCCGGGCTCCTGGCGCACGGCGCGGATCAGTTCGACGATGTGTTCGCGGAAGGCGTCGGTCAGGCCGGGCTTGGCGTCCAGGACGGCGATCATCGGGCGGGGGTTCGGGTCGTTGGTGTCGACCTGCAGGTTGCCGTGGTGCAGGGTCGCGGTGAGGAAATCCTCGTTGTCGGTCACGGTGACGGTCATGGTCTACAGCTCGATTCGGATGCCGGGTTCGACGATGCGAACGGTGGTTTCGGGGGCCAGGTCGCGGGTCGCGTCCTGGTAGTGCTGGGGGTTCTTGTCGCTGTGGGTAATGAGCCGGTCGCCGAGGAAGCCCTTGGTGAAGGCGTAGTGGTGCGGCACGGCCAGTTCGGGTTTGAGGATCGCGGTGAGTTCGGCGGCCTCGGCGGCGTTCATGACGACCTGCCTGTTGTTGGCGGGGCGGATGTGCAGGCCGTTGGTGGGCAGCAGCGCGAGGGAGATGTGGCCGAGGCGCTTGGGAATCTCGGCGAGTTCGGGGATGTACATGGTGTCGCCGGCGAAGTACACCGCGTCGGACCCGGCGCGCAGGACGAAGGTGACTTCGTAGACGCCGTGCTTACCGGGGGCGGCGGTGATGCTGACGCCCCCGACCTCGGCCTGCTCCCACGGGGCAAGAGCGGTGACGTTCGTGAATCCGTGCGCGCGGGCCAGGGGCACGACGGTTTCGGCGACGAACAGCGGCACCGAGAGGTCGCGGTAGGCGGCGAAGGCTGCCAGGTCGCAGTGGTCGTAGTGTTCGTGGCTGATCAGCACGCCGTCGAGCCTGGGCAGGTCGGGGATGTCTATTGCGATCGGCTCGCCCTGGTAGTAGCCGGGACTGGTGCTGAACCAGGGGTCGGTCAGGAAGGTGCGGCCGCCGATCTCGATCAGGTGGCAGCTGTGGGTGATGCGGGTGACTGCGGTCTTGGGCATGGTCGTGGTGTCCTTAGTGCGGGAGGGCGGAGAAGTCAGCGTGCGAAGGCGGAGAAGTCGGTGTCCGCGCTGTCCCAGATCGCCGCGATGACCTGGTCGGGGGTCTCCAGCTGCGGGGAGTGGCCGGTGGCGGGCAGCAGCTGGAACTGGGCCAGTGGGATCGCGGCGGCGTAGGCGCGTCCGTAGTCGACGTCGACCATCCCGTCGGCCTCGCCCCACAGGACGAGGGTGGGGACCTCCAGCGTCCCGAGTCGCCCGATGAGAGCCGGATCGGCCATGCCGGAGCCGGCATAGGCGGCGATGGCGGCCCGGTTGCCGGCGGCGATCGCCTGCGCGGCCGGCGGCAGGGTCGCCGGGTCGATGCGGAACGGGGCCGGGTCGTGGAAGCTGCGGGTGAAGACCTCGTCCATGGTCAGGGCGAAGAAGTCGGTGACCGGATGCCCGGGCACCTCGATGCCGACGGCGTCGATCAGGACGATGCCGCTGACCCGCGGCGACTTCAGCAGCGCGATCTCCGCCGCGATCCAGCCGCCGAGCGAGTTGCCGACGACGGTGACGTCGGCCAGGCGCAGCTGGTCGACCAGGCCCTGGTAGAGCGCGGCCAGCCCGGGGATGGTGGCGAGGGCGTCCGGTCGCGCGGTGCCGCCGAATCCGGGATGCGTCGGCACGAGCACGCGCACCTGGTGCGCGGCGGCGAACTTCTCGGCGAAGCCGGTCACGGACTGCGGCCCGGCCCCGCCGTGCAGGAGAAGGAACGGCTGGCCGGAACCGTATTCGGCGACGGTCACCTCGACCGGGCCGATCCCGGCCAGGTCCACGGTGTGGGTGACGGCGTTCATGATGGTCTCCTTCGCTTCAAGATAGGTTGCTCTCGTTGTAAGAGTTCACTCTCACAAGAGTAGATCTGCCGAAGTCTTCGTGCAAGTGGACTCTCACGAAGGGGGTTGAGAGTCGCGGTGGAAATTTCCTAACCGGTTAGTTGAGAACCTAGGCACGGCGCTCGGCTTTGTCAACTAACCGTTTAGGAAATATGCTGGGGCGCATGCCGGTCTACGACGCCCAAGCCACCCGCCGCCGCCTGCTGGAGGCGGCCAGCATCGAGTTCGCCCAGTACGGGCTCGCCGGAGCCCGCGTCGAGCGGATCGGAGAGGCGGCCGAGTCGAACAAGGCGCAGATCTACCGCTACTTCGGAAGCAAGACCCAGCTGTTCGACACGGTCTGCGAACAGGCGATCCTGCGGATGGAGGCCGAAGTCCCCTTCGAACCCTGCGACCTGCCCGGCTACGCCGGCCGTCTGGTCCGGCTGCACGAACGCCGCCCCGAGATCATGCGCCTGTGCACCTGGCAGCGCCTGGAACGGGCCGACGGCGAGACCAACCCGGCCGGCGTTGCCTTCGCCCGCACCCGGATCGAGGCGATCGCCGAAGCTCAGAAGAACGGCGACCTGCCAGCGCACTTCCACCCGGGCTTCCTGCTCGGCCTGGTTCTGCACCTGGCCACCGGCTGGGTCTCGGTCAGTCCCGAATTCCAGGCCGCCATCGACGTGCCCGATTCCGAGGAGCGGGCCCGCCATGTCGAGGACGCCGTTCGCACTCTTCTTGCCGCGCCTTCGATGGCATGAGCAGGTCGGCGCCGGGACCGGAACCGGGACTGGGAAGGGAAGCGGGGCCAGGGCTAGGACCGGGAGCCCGGATGGTCGGGTCAGCCCAGGGCGCCGGTCTGGCGCAGCAGGCTCGCCCCGCCGGCGACGGCCCAGTGCTCGGCCCAGAGCCCGTCCTCGAACCGGACCAGGTCCATCACCCGGAACTCGACCGCGTTGCCTGAGGGCGGCAGGCCGAACCACGTCCCGGTGTGGCGGCCGCGGAACATCTTGTGGGTGGCCACGAGATCGCCGTTCCCGACGCAGTGCAGGATCCTGATCGTCAGATCGGAGAATGCCTGGTGCATGGCGGCCACGGTCTCGCCGATCCCGGCGCGGTCGGCGGCCTGACCCGGCTCGGCGGTGTGGTTGCGGAAGTCGGGACGGACGAGCCGGTCGATCAGCTCCAATCGGCCCTTCTGCTGCACCTGCTCGACGAAGTACCGCATGCGTTCGGCGTTGGATGCCTGAGTGTTCATGCCAGTGGCGCCTTCCGTGTCAGCTTTCGACGGCGTACAGGTTGGTCTGGCCGTCGGATGCGGTCAGGCCGCCGTCGACGGGGATGTGCACTCCGTTGAGATACGCGGCATCCGGACCGGCCAGGAACGCGATGACCCCGGCGACCTCGGCCGGCTCACCGGCCCGGCCCATCGGGACCCGGTCGGCGAACCGCCGGTGCAGCGGACTGCCCTCGGCCAGCGCGTCGCGGAGCATCTGCTTGCTGAGGGTGACTCCGGGATGGACGGCGTTGACCCGGATCTGGCGGCCGTGGTCCAGGGCCATCGAGTTGGTCAGGTTGGTCACCGCGCCCTTGGTCATGTTGTAGACCGCCTGGTTCCATTCGCCGCGCAGCCCGGCCACCGATCCGACATTGACGATGCAGCCGCCGACCGTCCGCAGATGGGGCAGCGCGGCACGCGAGGCGAAGAAGACGCCGTCGATGTTGGTGGCGACCATGGCGCGGTAGCTGTCCAGGTCGGTCCCATCGGCGGTGCCCGGGATCGCGATGCCGGCGTTGTTGACCAGCACGTCCAGACGTCCGAACCGCTCGGCTACGCCGTCCATCACCCCCGTGACGGCTGCCAGGTCCGAGACGTCCGCGACCCATGGATGCAGTTCTGCTCCGTCTGGAGCCGTCTGCGCGGTCTGTGCGGTCTGCTTCAGAGTGGCCTCGGTGCGGCCGACGAGCACCACGGTGTATCCGTCGGCGGCGAATCGGTGCGCGGTCGCGGCCCCGATCCCGGTGCCGGCGCCCGTGACGACGGCCACGCGGCCGGAGTTCTGCCGGTTCATGAAAGCTCCCGTCTGCCCTACACATCGGGCCTGAACTGGGGATTGCCCCCACGACCGAGCCTAGGAAGACTGGGGACGCGCGCGCTTGAACCACAGCGCCGTCCAAACAGAACATCGGCGCCACCGGATGCGGGCCCGGGGCGCGCCGCGAGAGGGATGCCGAGTGGATACGGACACCGTTGAGTCGCGGGCTTTCCATGACTTCCGTCGCGGCTGGGAAGCGGAGTTCGGCGACGGCGTCCCGTTGCCGACCTTCACCGCGGCCACGACCGCCGACTTCCGCGTCAAACACCGCGCCACCCGGGTCGACGACGTGGCGATCACCGACCTGCACGGCGCGTCGGTGATCCGGACCGACGGTCCCCTCACCAGCTCGGAGGACGTGGTGCGGCTGTACGTCGTGCAGCGCGGCGCCTGGACTCTGGGCGGTCCCCACGACCGCGGCGAGCGCACCATATCGGCCGGCCAGTTCCTGCTGAAGCACGTCGGACGGCCGTCGCACTTCCAGACGGTGCCCGACACGGCGGCGACTGTCCTGGTCCTGCCCGCGGCCCTACTCAAGCCGCTGCTCGGCGGCCGGATCCTCACCGGCCCGAGCACCGCGGCCGAACTACGCCTGCTGACGGCCCACACGAACATGGTCCGGCTGACGATGCCCGACCTCACCCCGGCCGGCGTGCAAGCGGCCCACAGCACACTCATCGAACTGACCAAAGCGGTGGCCCGGCGCCGGTTCGACGACGCCGAACCCGCACTCGCCCCAGCCCTGGCCCAAGCCGCGAAAGACCTCGCGGACCGCAGGCTCGCCGATCCCGACCTGTCGGCGGTGCTGCTGGCGCGCGAGCTCAACGTCTCGGTGCGCACCCTGCAGCGGGCGTTCACCGCCGCGGGGGAATCAGTGGTCTCCTACATCCGCGAGCGGCGCCTGGAGGAAGCCCGGCTCGCCCTGACCGCGCCGCCGGCCAGCCGGCTGAGCGTCTCAGAGCTCGCCGCGCACTGGCAGTTCGCTGACAGCAGCCACTTCATCCGGACTTTCAAGAAGCGCTACGGTCGCACCCCCACCGACTACGCCCGCTCGGTCACATCGGCTCGGGGCTGAACGGTCTGAACGGTCTTACCGGTCTGAACGGTCTTACCGGCGGCCAGCAGCCGTCAAGACCCCATCGTCGAATTGTGGCTGCCGGTCATCAGAGCAGCGAGATCCTCGGGGGCGAGGAAAGAAGGAGGCGGTGGCGGGCCCCAGTTGAACAGGCCCTTGGCTCCTTCGAGGACCTCCGGCGTCCACAGTTGGTCCTCGACGATGCAGTCCATGTCCGAGTAGTACTCGCTGAAGGTGCCGGCCGGGTCCTTGAGGTACCAGAAGAAGTTGGAGCCGGCGTGGTGGCGTCCCAGGCCCCAGACGTGCCGTTCGGGGTGGTCCTCGAGCATGGCGGCGGCGCCGCGGCCGATGTCGTCGACGTCGTCGACCTGCCACGAGGTGTGGTGCAGGTAGGTGACGGGGGCGGCGAGGACCAGGATGTTGTGGTGGTCGGTGGAGCAGCGCAGGAATGCTCCGTGGTCTTTGACGTAGTCGGAGGCTTTGAAGCCGAGTCCTTCGCGGAAGAAGGCCGTGGTGCCGTCGAGGTCGGGGGTCCCGACCACGGCGTGCCCGAGTTTGCGGGGCCTGACCTGGCCGGTGCGCAGCAGACCCGGGGCGCGGGTTCCGGTGCGCTCCGTCCGGCCGGGGCCGTTGTAGGCGGTGGCCGGTTGCGGGTCCTGAACCAGGCGCGGGGCGATCTCCAGGACGGCGCGGACGGCGGTGGCCTTGTCGTAGGCGGTCAACGCCGTGTCCCGTACGGCCGCGTCGACGCCCAGCCGCTTCAGCCGGGAGGCTGCCGCGGCCAGGTCGTCCGGGGTGTCGACGCCGATGCGGACCTCCACCAGGCGGCGGGTCGGGGCGTGGACGACGCGCAGTTGGCGGCCCGCGTCCTGGGTGGTGAACCATCCGTCCGCTTCCCCGGTCAGGCCGAAATCGGTGTAGTAGGACGCGGTCTGCGCGACGTTGGGGACCCCCATCGTGATGGAGGTCAGCCGGTGCAGTGCCATGAAGACTCCTTCGTGGAGGCGGGGCAGGGGTCAGGCGACGAAGGTCTGGCGCAGTTCCCCGATGCCCTCGATGGTGCTGACGAGCTCGTCGCCGACCGCCAGCCAGCGCTGCGGGTCGCGGCCGAGGCCGACGCCGGCCGGGGTGCCGGTGAAGATGGCGTCGCCCGGCAGCAGGGGCAGGACGGCGGACAGCCCGGCGATCAGGGCGGGCACGGAGAAGATCAGGTCGCGGGTGCGGCCCTTCTGCATCTGCTCGCCGTTGACGGTGCAGCGCAGCTCCAGATCGTCGGGGTTCTCGAACTCGTCGGGGCTGACCAGCCACGGCCCGATGGGAGCGAACCCGGGGAAGGACTTGCCCAGGCTGAACTGCGGAACCGGTCCTGCCAGCTGGGAGATCCGCTCGGAGATGTCCTGGCCCACCGCCAGCCCCGCGACGTGGTCCCAGGCCTGCGCCTCCGGGACGTTCTCGGCGCGGCGGCCGATGACGGCCACCAGCTCCACCTCCCAGTCGGTGTGCCCGCCCGCGGGCAGCCGCACCTCGGTGACCGGGCCGCTGATGCTGGTGGCGAACTTGGTGAAGACCGGCGGCAGGCCGTCGGGTGTGGCGAAGCCGGACTCGGCGGCGTGGTCGCGGTAGTTCAGGCCGATCCCCAGGACCTGCCGGGGAGCCGGGACCGGGGAGCCCAGGTCGGCCCGGTCGAACGCGGCGGCCTCGGGCAGGACGGCGGTCCCGGCCCAGGCGCGGAACTCCTCCCACCGCTCGTACACGGCCTGGGGGTCGGGGGCGAAGCGGCCGGCGCTGGCCCTTTCGACGTCGACAGCCTTGCCGTCGACGATGAGGACCAGACGGCCGGAGAGATTCGCGATGCGCACGGGGTGCCTCCAGAAGATCGGGGGAAGCGGGCGCCCGGAAGAGCGTGGGCGGAACCACTTGAAGCTTGAGCATTATGGATACCTTGATAGCAAGGCTCTGAGAGCCACGCCGTCAAGCGGCGGGAACCCAGGAGCCGTGGATGCCGCCGGGCACACGGCGCGGCAGCTGGATCGAGGCCGTCGTGCTGAGATCCTGCGCGTTGAGCACCAACAGCTGCGACGCGTCCGCCACCAGGTCGCTGACGATGGTCAGCAGGCAGCCGTCATCCTCCGCCGTCCCACCGAGCGCGGGCACGAAGACGGCCTCCCCGGCGTACCGCCCGCGGCCGGGGTGGAACAGGCGGCGCTCGCCGGTGGCCGTGTTCAGCTTGACGAGCGCGAACTCCTCCAGGCCGGCGCCGGGGAAGGCGACGTGGTAGCTGATGCTGGAGGGCCGGCCGACCAGCCGGTCGTCGACCGTCGGGAAGTCCGTGGCGAGGTCGTCGATCGGCTCCTCCACCGCGGTGCCGGCGGCCGGGTCCAGCACCCAGCGGGTGACGACGGCTCCGGACGTGGGCGCGTCCGGGTGGCCGGGCGCGCCGATCCACCACTTCCAGGACGTCCCCCAGGCCGCCTGGTCGTAAGCGGTGCCCTCGAGCAGCACCTTGCCATCAGGCAGGTCGCAGGCGTTGACGACGTGCAGCACCGTCTTCTGCGCGACCTCGATCCAGGTGACGCCGGAGCCGCCGAGCCGGTCGAGCACGCCGATCCGCGCGGGCCGGTCGTCGTGCCAGCGGTACGGGATGCCCGAAGTCTCAGCCGGATCGAAGACCACCGGCGGGTCGAGGAACACGGCCTTGCTCGCGGTGATGGCGAAGTCGTGCATCAGACCGGGACCGGCGCCGGGGACGACCTCGTTGCGCACGATGTGCCCGTCCGGTGAGGCCTCGAAGTACGTCAGGTGCGGTTCGACCGGCGAGTAGCTGAAGAAGTGCAGGAGGCCGGTTTCCGGGTCCTCCTTGGGATGCGCGGTCATCGCCGTGGTGAGCTTGCCGTGGAAGTCGAACGGGCCGAGCGTGTCGAGTTCGGGCGTCACGGCGAAGGGCAGGTTCGCCTCCTGCAGCGCCAGCAGCCGGCCGCCGTGCTCGATGATGTGCGTTCCCGCGACGCTGGCCGTCAGGTCGATCGACCCGTCGTCCCGGACGAGCGGGGCGCCGTCCAGGGCCGGAGTCTTGACCCAGCGGTTGCGGTACCACTGCGCCCGGCCGTCGGCGAGCCGGAGGCCGTGCAGCATGCCGGAGCCCCTGAACCAGTGGCTCGGGGTGATTCCAGGCTTGGGATTGTGGCCGTTGCGTACGTACAGGCCGCTGAGTTCGGGCGGGAGGCTTCCGGTGATCGAGAGGTCGACGGCGGTGACCTCGTCCGGGACGGGCGTGAAGTGGCCGGTGAGGTATGGCTTGTTCAACATGTCTGTTCTTCTCTCTTCGTCGATGGGTCCCGGCCGTGAGGGCTGCCAACCCGGCGACGAGGCTGCTACGGGTACCGGCCTTCGCGGCGATCCGAGGCGCGGACAATCCGCCCGCCGTGATCGCGGCGGCGATCGGCAGCTGGACGAGGCTGGTGCGGATCGGGCTCTGGTGCAGGACGAACTGCTGATACTGGGGAAGGAAATAGAAGGTGCCGACCGAGACCGCGCTGACGAGGAACATCACCGTGTTCGCCGTTACCAGGCGCGCTCGCGCGAACACCTTCAACGGCACCAGGGGATGGGCTGCCCTGTGCTCGATCGCGACGAACACGGCGAGCGAGGCGATGCCGACGGCGAATTCGGCCAGGGTCTGGCCACCGGTCCAGCCCTCGCGCGAGCCGCTGACGAACCCGTAGGCGAGCGCGGCCAGGCCCAGGGTGCAGGCCAGCGCGCCGCCGGCGTCGAACCGCCCGCCCCCGGCGGGGACCGGACGT
Organism: Catenulispora sp. EB89; assembly: GCF_041261445.1. Taxonomy (NCBI): domain Bacteria; kingdom Bacillati; phylum Actinomycetota; class Actinomycetes; order Catenulisporales; family Catenulisporaceae; genus Catenulispora; species Catenulispora sp. EB89. The sequence continues at coordinate 140,078 of NZ_JBGCCU010000026.1, read as the reverse complement.
ACCGTCCACAGCGCCGCCAGCAGAACACCGACCCCTACCGGGACGTTGATCAGGAAGATCCACGACCAGCCGACGGTGTCGCTGAGCACACCGCCCAGGCCGACCCCCGCGATGCCGCCGGCGCCGGACACCCCGTCCCACACCCCGAGCGCTTTCGCACGTCCGGCCCGGTCCGGGAAGAGCGTCAGCACCAGGGAGAGCGCAGCCGGCGCCATCACCGCGCCGCCGCAGCCCTGGACGACCCGCGAGACGACCAGCATCGAGCCGTTCGCGGCCTGTCCGCAGGCCGCGGACGCCAGGACGAACACGGCCAGGCCCGCGGCGAACACCGCCCGGCGAGGGAAGACGTCCGCGAGGCGCCCGCCGAGCAGCAGCAGCCCGCCGAAGGCGACGAGATAGCCGTCGACGACCCAGGACATCTAACGCTGTCAGGTGCAGGCCACGGTGGATCGATGGCAGGGCGACATTCACGATCGAGGAGTCGAGCACCACCATGAACTGGGCGGTCGCCAGTGTGGCCAGGGCCAGACCGGCCCGCGAGGACGCCCAGGTCCGGTCGTCGTGCGAGGCGGCCTGCCCGCGTGTCAGTGTGGGTAGCTTGTCACTCACTGTTTCTCCTACAACCGCCGAGGAAACCTGCTCTTCTGTGAACCGGAGCCTGCGTCAGCTCCCTGATTCGGCTGATTCGCTGTCGCCGTGGGTGGCCGCCGAGCGGTAGTCGGTGTAGGTGTAGGGGTTGTCGAGGACCTTGGTCTGCGGGATGTCGGGGTTCATGTCCAGGTGCCAGGCCTGCTCACCCATCTCGGCGCGCAGGTAGTCGACCGTGGCCTCGGCCGCGCGGCGGGCTGCGGCCAGGTCGACGTCGACCAGGCGGTGGTGGCGCTTGACGATCCGGCCGCCGACCAGGACCGTGTCGACGTCACCGCGTTGAGCTTGCAGGACGACGTGTCCGTGCGGGTTCAGCAGCGGCGTCATGGCCGGTGAGTTCTCGTTGCGGATGAGCACGAGGTCTGCCAGCTTGCCGACTTCCACGCTGCCCAGGTCGCGCTCGCGCCCGATCGCCCGCGCGCCGCCGAGGGTGGCCCATTCGACGACTTGGTCGGCGTGCAGGGCGGCGTGGGTGACGGTCTCGCCGCGGGCGTGTGCGGTCAGGTGTTCGTAGGCGCGGTCGGCGCCCAGGGTGGTGCGCATCGCGGTGAACAGGTCGCCGCTGCACAGCACGCAGCTGTCGATCGACAACGACACCGGGATGCCGTGCGCGCGCAGGGCAGCGGTGGCGAGGTAGCCCTGCCCGGCGCTTTGCTCGCTTTCTGTGGACACCGATACTGAGCCGCCGGTCGCTGCGATGCGGTCGTAGGAGTCTGCTGAGAGTGTGGAGGCGTGTACGTATACCGTGCGGGCCTCGGCGTATCCGTGCTCGTGGATCAGTCGTATCGCGTCGTCGCCGGTGGCGCCCCAGACTCCGGCGTGGGTGGTGACCGCCATGTCGAGTTCGCGGGCGGCGTCGAAGGCCGGCTGTTCGGGGAAGCCGGGGTCGCCGGTGACGTCGAAGGCGATTTGGAAGCCTTCCAGATCACCGGCTCGGCGCTGGAAGAACGTGTGGAATTCCGGAGCGGTGGTCCAGGTGGCTGGGGCGTCCTGGATGTTGCCGTAGGCCAGGACGAATCGTCCCGGTACCGAGGCCAGCGCGTCGACCGCGGCGTCGGCGTGGTCGATGGTCTGCAGGCCGTGCGACCAGTCGACGGTGGTGGTGACGCCGGCGTCGATCGCCTCCAGCGCGCCGAGGACGTTGCCGGCGTGGATGTCCTCGGGCCGGAACTTCTTGCCCCAGTTCAGGTAGTACCAGACGAAGTACTGCGTCAGGGTCCAGTCCGCGCCGTAGCCGCGGGTCGTGGTCTGCCACATGTGCCGGTGGGTGTCGATCATGCCGGGCATGACCAGGCCGCCGCGGGCGTCGATCTCCTCGGTGCCGTCGGGGACGGCGAGGCCGGCGCCGATCGCGGCGATCCGGCCGTCGATCGAGAGCACGTCGTGGTCTTCCAGGACGGTGTGGGCGGAATCCACGGTGAGGACGGTGCCGCCGCGCAGGACGGTCGGTCGAGGGGTGGTTGGTCGGTGGGTGGTCGAGGACATCGGGTGGCTCCTGGTACGGCGGCGTTCGGCGGCGTTCGGTCCGGTGGGCCCGGTTGTTCGGGGACTGCGGGTGTGTGAGGGTCCTGCTATCCGCTACGCGCCGGGCTGCACGGCTGTGCCCTCGATGTGCGCCTTCAGCGCTTCCAATCCGGGCTGGATGCGCGCCGGGTCCTCGACCGGGTGCGGCCCGGCGGGCTCGGTGGGCGGTACCAGACGCTCGAAGAGCCGGCAGAACAGCGTCGTGCCGTCGCCGAGGTCGAAGGTGGTGAACGTGGCGATCGCGTGCATGCGGGCCGCCGGGGTGCCGTCGTCGAGCACGTCGCGGCCGACCACCGTCCACAGCTTGCCGGGGACCCGGGCCACGACCGTGTAGAGCTTCGGCTTCTCGTTCAGCTCCGGGAAGATGTGCTCCAGCAGCTCGTCGCCCAGTTCGGCCGGGGCGCCCGCGGTGCCGCGCAGCACCTCGGTGCCCGAGGCCATCGGCAGCCACTTCGGCAGATTCGCCCACGTCGTCACCCAGTCGTAGACGACCTGCGCCGGGCGCTTCACGACGATGCGGTTCTCCACGAACCGGATGTTCAGGTTGTCCGGAATCTGCGGCACGTAGAGGTCCGCGATGGCCGTGCCGTTCGTGTCTTCAATCATGTCTTCAATCTTGAAGACGAACGCCGCCGCTGTCAATCGGGGGAGCTCGGAAGGCTGCTACGGTTCGGGCGTGGCCACATTTGCACGCCCCGCGAGCCGGACGACAGCGAAGGTTCTGGACGCCGTCCGCGGCGCCATCCTCAGCGGCGAGCTGTCCCCGGGGGAGCAACTCCGCCAACAGGTCTGGGCCGAACGATGCGGCGTCTCCCGGCCGCCGGTACGCGAAGCCCTGGAGATCCTCAGCAACGAGGGGCTGCTCATCCACGGCCTGAACCAGGGCTACTTCGTCGCGAAGTTCAGCACCGAGGAGATCGAGCAGCTCTACACCCTGCGCGACCTGCTCGAGAACGAGGCGATCCGAACCATCCGCTGGCCCGGCCCAGAGGTACTGGCCGAACTGTCGGCGCACGTCGACCGCATCGAGTCCGACGCCCTCCTCGGCCGCCCGGACCTGGCCCGCGAGGCGATGGCCGACTTCTACCTGTCGATCTACCGGCTCTGCGACCGCGCCCTGATCATCGCCGAGATCGAACGCCTGTGGGCCCGCACCGCCGCGTACCGCGCTCGCAACTACGACATCCTGGCCGCACCGCAGGAATCGAAGGTGCAGTTCCGCCTGATCCTCGCCGCCGTGGCCGCGCAGGACCGGGAACGCCTCGCCGAACTGCTTCAGCGCCCGGTCACCGACATCCTGGCCCGGGCCCGGGCGGCGATGGCGCCGGCCGGCGGCTGACTTTTCGAAGGCTGAGCTGCTGCCTGTCAGAACTCTGGCCGCCGCCAGGGGCTTGAACCCGAACCTGCGGACTAACGGCTCAGGTATGCGTCGGTGCCGACAAGGTGACGCACAGGGTCGTCGGCGCCGGCTGGGCGGGCAACGAGACACTGACCGGGACGCAGACCGGCTGGCCTGAGTCGCCCGACGGAGGGCGGCCGATGATGGTGCCGCCACCGCTCTGCGAGAACGTCGGACCGTCCGGGTGATCTCCGGAGATTTCGAACTGCCGGCCGGGGATCGCGAACGAGATCTGGTCCTGTTCCGTGAGGACTTGATCAGCCGGCGGCGGTGTGATCGTGACCGGCCGGCCCCACTGGCTGAAATGCAGCTCGGTACGGCCAGGAGACTGCTTGTCCGCGGCGGACTGGAAGACGATCTCGACCGGGAGACCCGAGGCGTCGAGCCAGACGTCGACGTGGCCGGCGGCGGCGCTGGCGAGATCGCCGGTGGCGACGACCTGAGCGGCGGCGAACTGGATCGCCCCGTCGACGGACTTGTCCGACCGCGCCGCGGGCCCGTTCCTGCTGGCGCACCCCGCGACCCACCGCCACCGCGACTGCCACACCGGGCATCGGCAGTCCCCCCCCCGCATCGCTGAGCGCGCGATCTCTGACACGATCTCATCCCTGGCATATCGCCATGTGGACCCAGACTTGACTATCCCTCTGCTTCGCAGAACTCTGATGATGTCCGCGGCGGCCGGAGAGTCGCTCGGAACGGGGGAAGCCTCAGTCTGAGCACAGGAGGAATACCCCCATGGACGAAACGATACGACGAGCCCGTTTCCTCGGCCGGGGCGCCGTAACCCTCGCAATGCTGCTGACCGCCGGCATGGTCGGTTCCGCCGGCGCCGCACAGGCCAACGCCATCCCGTGCACTCTGACCGTCACGAACCCGGCGTACGCCGGAGGCAGCGTGTCATCCACCGCCATCATCCACTGTGCGTACCCGACGACCCTGTACCTGGAGGCCGACCTGTCCTACAACGGGGGCGCACCTGTGGCCAAGGGGCAGAACTTCGGCTCCACCTACAGCGCCAGCCTGACTGTCTCCGGGGGCGCCACGCCCGGCGACTACCAAGCCAGTGCCATCGCGATACTCGGCGACGGGGAGCAATACGGCTGGGTGTACAGCAGCACCGTTTACATCCCGCAGTAGGCGCCCCCGGGTGTGTCGGTGCTAGGGACGGCGCCGACACCGCGCTGGGGAGGGGGCCGATTCAAACTGCAGCGATCAACGACGAGGTCGTCCGGCAATACGGCCCGGGCGCGCGCCGGCCTGATCTGATCACTGGTCCTGGTCGTCCGGGCGTGCCTCGGTCTCCGGCGCGGGCGATGAATGGTTGGCGAAAGCTTCCTGGAGCCCCGGGCGGCCGTCGCCTTCGGCCAGAACGGGTTGCCGACGCCACGCGGCGAGATCGTCCAGGTCGTCCGGCGCGGTGGCGCAGATGACGTAGCGCGCTGGTGTCATGGCTGTGGGGCGCCACCGCAGCCCGGCCAGGCTGGTCAGGTGCGCCGAGCGCGGGGTAAGGGCGGGTTCGGCGAGGTAGCCGACGAGTTCGTCGCCGTCCAGGAAGGCCCGGCCGGTCGGGCCCAGGAGCTCGTTGACCGCGGTGCGCTGTACCTGGCAGCCGTCGATCTGCCACCACTGGCCGTTGCGGTCGGTCGGCGGTTCGGGCCGGGCCAGGGCGGTGTCGCCGGCGGCGGCGTCGATCAGCAGGTGCTCGACCTCGCGCAGCAGGTGCTCCGCGGTGTCCGCGGTGAAGAACTGCCCGTTCGCGTTGACGTCGAGTTCGAGTTCGCCGCAGGCTCGCAGCACCTGGAAGAAGAGCATCACCGGCAGCTGGGATTCGGCCGGCCTGCGGGTGACCCGGGTCGCCGGCCGCGCCTGGTCGACCAGTTCCAGCGGGGCCGGCTCGGTGTCCTGCCGTTCGGGTTCCACGGTGGCCGCGACGTCGTTGAAGACCCAGTCGCGGGTGAAGCCGACGCCGCGCCGGTCGAAGGTCTCGTCCATCGCCGCCCACACCGCCTTGGCGTCGAACTGGCTGTGCTTGAGCGCGGTCAGCTGGGCGGCGCGGGCCTGTTCCACGAGCGCGTCGAAGGTCGGGGCGGTCAGGTCCAGGCCGATCAGGGCGTCCTGCGCGAGTGCGCCGACGTAGCCGCGCAGCGTGCTGCTGAACCGGTTGGCGCTCAGCGAGGCGAGCAGGGTCGATCGTTCTCCCGTGTACCGGCCCAGCACGGCGGCCACCGCCGCCAGTACGACGCTGGAGTGCCCGACGTTGGTGCGCGCCACGATCCGGGTGACGGCCAGGGCCGCGGCCGGCGAGGTGATCCGCAGCTGCTGCGACTCGCCCGGCTCGGCCAGCGGCGGCACGGGCAGCCGCAGCGGGCCCCGCGCCAGCCGGGTGCGCCAGTACCGCAGCGAGTTCTGACTGCGCCGCAGGCCGCCGGGGCCCAGTTCGACGCGTGCCTGGTCCAGTGGCTGCAGGCCCGGGTCCGGCAGGTCGTCGGGGCTCTTGCCGCCGACCAGATCGGTCAGCTCCTCGGTCAGGATCACGCCGCTGCCCACGTCGATGGCCATGTGCGTGACGACCATGACGATCGTGGTCTGTGGCTCGTCCCGCCCCCCGCGCCGGGTGATGATCGCGGCCCGCACCGGCAGCTCGGCGGTCAGCTCGAAGGGCTTGGCGGACATCTGCCGAGCCAGCTTCGCCGGGAGCTGCGCGTCGCCGTCGGGGTCCTCGTGCACGTCCACGACCAGCTCTCCGGCTTCCCGGACGACCTGGATCGCCTCACCGGACTGGCGCAGATAGTTGGTCCGCAGCGAGTCGTGGCGTCCGATCACGACACCGATCGCCTCCGCCACCCGCTCGACGGACACGCTCCCGTCCACCGGATGGATGACCGGGATCACCGCCGACCACTCGTTCGAATCCTGACTCACCCAGCTGAGCACGTTGGCCTGCCCGAAGGTCAGCGGACCCGGCTCCCGACGGCGGCCGCGGTATGCCACACGCACCTGGACAGTTGACGACGTCGTAGTCATGCGCCGGTCCTTCCTGGCGGATCGCGAAATGTGTACTCGGGCCGGCATCGGAGGACTCGGCGCCGACGGCACCCCTCGGCCACGGCCTCGGCACGGGTCATGAAGCTCGAGGACCGCTGCGTCGGGTGGCGATCACACGGTCTCAAGGGGGAGGCAGGCTATTGCGATCGGCCCGCTTGTCGCAGGTTCGAGCGCTCTCAGAGCTCGCATGCGAACTCTCGGGAGGAGTCTGACGCAGTGCCCTGGGCCATGGCAAGACAGGCAGGACTTTCCCGCAATGATGCCTGTCAGTGCCTGCTCGGTGGCGGTGCGCATCATGTGCGTTCCGGGCGCCGACCAGCGGAGGGCTTCCTCGGTGTCGTGGTGGCTGCCGCGGGCCCCGCGAGTGCGTCCTCGCTCTCGGGCGCGTCGGTCATGACGAGTGACAGGACCCTGCCTCCCTCCTCGAAGACTCGAAGAGCGGGCGGCGCAAGGCCGTACCGCGGGCTGGGTCGGGTCAGGGGCTGATGGTCAGCGGTTCGCCGGGGTTGATGACTTTGACCGGGACGTCGGGGACGAGGCGGTGGACGGCATCCACGAAGAGGGCGGGATCCTTGTCGCTCTTGAGGAAGAGCGTGTCGCCGATGGTGCCGCCGGTGAAGGCGTAGTGCTGGGGGATGGCGAGCTTGGGGCGGAGGGTGGCCGTGAGTTCGGCGGCCTCCTCGGCGTTCATGACGACTTGCCTGCTGCGCGGAATCCGGGTGTGCAGGCCGTTGACGGGGAGCAGTGCGACGTCGAGCGGGCCGTAGCGGTCGGTGAGGGTGTGCAGCTCCGGGATGAGCAGGGTGTCGCCGGCGAAGTAGACGCTGCGGCCGCCGCCGCTGATCACGTAGGTGACCTCGTAGACGCCGTGTTTGCCGGGTGCCGCGGAGATGGTCAGGTCGCCGACCCGCGCGGATTGCCACGGCTCGAGCGCGCGGACGTTGCTGAATCCCGCTTTGCGAGCCTTCTCCACGACCGGTCCGGCGACCAGCAGCGGCACGTCCTTGCGGGGGTAGCGGCTGAAGGCGTGGAGGTCGCAGTGGTCGTAGTGCTCGTGGCTGATCGCGACCGCGTCGAGGTGCGGCAGTGCCTCGGGCTGCAGGGCGATCGGTTCGCCCGGGTGGTAGAAGGCGCGCTGCGAGAACCAGGGGTCGGTCAGCACGGTGCGGTCGCCGATCTGGATCAGGTGGCAGCTGTGCGTGATTCGGGTGATGACGAGTGGCTCGGTCATGGGGTCTTCCTCATAAGGTTCTCCGTTCGGATTGGTACTCAGTACCAAAATATACCCAGTACCTTCCGGGACGGCAACCGCCGAGATATGCTGCGCGCATGACCTCGACGCGGCCTCTTGTCGAACGCAAGCAGCGCCAGGCGCGGCAGCGCATCATCGAGGCCGCGCAGGAGCTGTTCCAGGAGCACGGCTTCGACGGCGTTTCGGTCGGCGACATCGCCGAACGCGCCGAGGTCGGACGCACCACGTTCTTCCGCCACTTCCGGGACAAGCAGGAGGTCGTGTTCGCCCGGGAGCAGGAGTTGCTCGACCTGGTCGCCGCGGCCGGCCAGGCGGACGACGCCCCGCCTCCGCGCAGCGTCACCGAGGGCGTCGAGCAACTGGGCCCGGTCCTGCTCGCCCTGTGCGCCTGGGCGACCGCCGACCCCGCGGGCTATACGCGCCACTTCGCGTTGATCGAGCAGCACCCGGAACTGCGCGACCGCGATGCCGTGAAGATGCAGCAGTTCGGGGACAAGCTGAGCGAACTGCTCATCCGGCGCGGATCCGATGAGGCAACCGCCGTCCTCGCCGGCCAAATCGCGCTCGCCTGCTTCCAGACCGCCAAACGCCTCGGCAACGATCCGCACACCCTGGCGGACGACACCCGCGCCGCACTCACCCGAGCACTGACCCTGGGGACCGGTGCCACCGGCACGGCGGCGGTCGGTGCGGAACCGCGTTAATCCTTTGAGAATGAACGCGGTGCCGCACTAGGGTTCCCGATCATGACCTCGAAGACGACCGATCATCCCGCCTGGGTCGCGCCCTACCTGGCCAAGCTCGGCGTCGAGGATCCGGAGATCCTCGGCACTCCGTCGCTCGACGCTCTGCGCCGACTTCACCGCGCGCACGTCGAGTTCGTCGCCTTCGAGAACTTCGACATCCAGCTCGGACGCCCGCAGGGTATCGACCCGGCCGAGTCCATCGCCCGCGTCCTGGCCGGCCGGGGCGGCTACTGCTTCAACCTGAACAACGCCTTCGCCGAGCTGCTGACCGTCCTGGGATACGACGTCACCATGCATCGCGGCCAGATCAACGGCTCCGCCGCGACCGCCAAGGCGACCGCCGACGAATACGACACGCACATGGCCCTCACCGTCGTGATCGAGGGCGAACGCTGGTCGGTCGACGTCGGCCTGGCCAACTCGCACCACGAGCCCATCCCGCTCCGGGAGGGCGTCCACGTCCAGGGCCCCTTCACCTTCGAGCTGCGGCGGCTGCCGGAGATCGGCCCGGACGCCTGGCGGTTCCACACCGATCCGGCGCAGACCACCTTCCACAGCATGGACTTCACCCTGGCGCCGGCCACGTGGGAGGACTTCAAGAGCATCCACATCCATCTGTCGACGTCGCCGGAGGCGCCCTACGTCAAGTGGTTCGAGCTCTTCCGCCGCGATGCCGACTGTGCCGAGTACGTGCTGGGTGACACGTACACGCGCGATGAAGGAGCCGGACAGCGCACGACTCGCATGCTCGAGTCCGCCGACGAGCTGTTCAAGATGGCGACGGACGTGTTCCACCTGGACCTCTCGGACGTCGACGACGCGGACCGTGAAGCCATGTGGGACCGCATCCAGATCGCGGAGGCGGAGTGGCGGGCGAAGCGTCAAGCGGCCGAGAACTAGCCAGTGCCCGGGACGAGTCCCGCGAGGGCTGATGCGGCCGGTTGCTCAGAGTTCGGTCATGGAGCGCTCCCGGGACGTGAGGAGCACCCGTTCCGGATTGCCGTGTAGAGACCAAGGCGTGGTCAGCGCGTAGGGGCCGATGGCGTCGAAGACGTGGGTGGCCGGCAGCCACTGCAAGCCGGCCCACAGTGCGTGCGCCAGGTGGTGAAGGTCTGGCAGTAATGCCCCGTGGCCGCCGTTCGGGGCGAACCATTCGAGGTAGCAGCGTTCTGTTTCCTGCTCCGCGTACGCGGTCGACCAGTTCCGGTGCGTCAGCAGGGTCTGGTTGAGGTTGTCGGGTCCCAGCTGCTGGCGGAACGCCTCGACGAGGGCTACCAGCGGCAGTACCAGCAGCGCTGACCTGGCTGGCGCGTGGCCGGCGATCCAGTGCGCGACCCCGGACACCGAGGACGCTGACCCGCCGCACTTGGGGCCGACCGCGGTCAGCAGGCGGTGGTGCGCCTCGCGGTTCCAGGGGTCGCGCTGCCACAGCTCGGCCATCGTCCGCCAGGGGCCGTTGATTCGCAGCTCCGGCGGGCCCAGAACGTTGTCGGGCGCCGCCGGTGCCAGGTGCAGCAGTGCGATCCACGGCAGGGGGTCCTCCGGGAACCGCTCGGCGGTCTCCAGGCACTGCGCCCCGGCCAGCTGGATGAGTTCCTCGGCCCGGGGGTGGTTTCCACGGTGCGCTTGCAGGGCCCTGATGACGTTGGCCCGCAGGCGCAGCAGCGCCGCCTCGGGACCGGCGGGCTCCTCGGCCAGCCACGCGGTGTCCACGCCGTTGGACGCGGCGATCTGGGCCAGGATCAAGTAGCGGTAGTCGCGCACGTCCTCGGGGACCTGCCGGTCGGCCAGCAGCTCAGCGGCCAGGGTGTAGCGGCCGGCGCGCAGCTCCTGGGTGATGGTCGCGAGCTTGCGGTCGTGCCCGGCGGGATCCCACACGAGCTTCACGTGGCCCTGTCCCGGCCCCTTCTTCTTCGCCCCCGCAGGACCCACACGTACTGCCACCGTCGCGTCGTTGGGGGCGCGCCGCAGTCTGGCGGGGTGCGTCGTCGCGACGGGGCCGGAGGTCGGCGGTACGGCTCGTACGGCTGGTACGGCTCCGTCGAAAGGGATCGCGCCGTTGTAGTCGATGATGCGCGTCAACTTGTCATAGGCATCCGCGGTTTGTGTCCGATCGGACGGGTCCTTTTCCATGAGACCGGACAGCAGCTGCTTGAACACGGGGCCGCGCCGGAGTTCGCCGACGGGCTCAAAAAGCACCGCCGCTGAACTCGTCACGAAGCTGTCGCGGCGGAAGGGTGAGTGGCCCTCGACGGCGAAGTACAGGGTCGCGCCGAGGGAGAACAGGTCGGAGGCGGCGGTCGCGGGGCGTCCCCGCATGCGCTCGGGTGCCATGTATTCCGGGGTGCCGACTGCGATTCCGTTGGGTGTCAGGGTTCCCATGGTGATGTCGTAGTGGCTGCCGCCGGCGGCGATGCCGAAGTCGGTGAGCAGTACCCGGCCGTCGTCGGCGAGCAGGATGTTGGAGGGTTTGACGTCCCGGTGGACGATGTCCTTCACGTGGCAGGCGGTCAGGGCCATGAGCACTCTTTTGCCGATGTGCGCGACGTGGACCGGTGGGAGTGGTCCGTGCTGGGCCACCGCTTGTGCCAGGGTTTTGCCGATGACGAGTTCCATGACGATCCACGGGCGGCCGTCCTCTTCGAAGACGTCCAGGATCTCGACGATGTTGGAGCTTTTGGCCACCGACAGCGCGTGCAGGGCCTCCAGCCAGGCTCTGCTCAGGTGCGATTTCCTGTCGGTCTGTCCGGTCACCGTGTCGAGGCGCACCTCTTTGAGGGCGACGTCGATGCCCGACCGCTCGTCGTGGGCGAGCCACACCCGTCCCATGCCGCCGGTGCCGAGAAGGCGGCGCACATGGTATTGCTTACCGACCACACGGCGGCTTTGGTGAGATTGGGTCGGTTCAGGCATCTTTCTCCCCCTGGTACTGCCGATGTTCGCAGGCCGCTGCAGGTCATCCGGATCGTGGGTGCAGCGAGCATCCGCTCGAAAAGTACTGACCAGTAGGCGGCCATCTATGTGGCGGCTACTCAGGCGGATCGCTGCTCAACCGGAATAAGTCTTGAACAAGACTTTGAGATAGCCCGCGTGTCGTCGCGGCCCGCGAACAATTGTTCGCGACTGTTCCGTTGAGGGTGCGTTGGCAGGCTGTTGTACTGCGAGAATGGGTACATCTTCGCGGTGACGGGAAATTGCCGCCGTGGCACTATTCCGCCATTTCAAGGAGTCGCTTCTTCTCGTACCTTCCACTCGGCCGCTGAGGTAAAGGTGGCGTTGGCCGCTAAATCATAACCCTGATCCGCTCGGCCTGGCAGGCGGACAATTGCCATGCGGGATCTCCCTGCCGATCGGGGAAGACCCGTCGTCATACTGGACCCGATCGGTTCGGCCAGCGCGGGGCCGCGTTCCGCCGCTCGCCACCGCTGCCGACCGCCGCGGCTGTCACAGATAGCATGCCGCGGTGAGTCTTACCGCACGTCTGGGCCGAGCAGCCCGAGCAGCCGTCTCGGACATCACGCCGCTGCGGGCGTCGCCGGCCTACCGCCGGCTGTTCGCCGGGCAGGCGGTGTCGTCGATCGGGACGCAGGTGACGCAGGTCGCCGTGCCGGTCCAGGTGTACTCGATCACGCACTCGTCGTTGCAGGTCGGGCTGGTGAGCCTGGCGGCGCTGGTGCCGCTGGTGTTCTTCGGCCTGTACGGCGGGGCGATCGCGGACGCGGTCGAGCGGCGCAAGCTGCTGCTGGTCACCTCGGTGGCGACGACCGCAGTCTGCGTCGCACTGCTGGCGCAGGCGGCCGCCGGGTTGCGGAGCGTGCCGCTGCTGTTCGTCTGTGTCGCGGTACAGGCGGGCTTCGCGGCCGTCGACAACCCGGCGCGGCGCTCGATCACGCCGCTGCTGGTCCGCCCCGAGAAACTGCCCGCGGCCAACACGCTGTCCTACGGCAGCATGACCTTCTCGGTGATCGTCGGGCCGGTGCTGGCCGGGGTCGCGGTCGGGGCCGGCGGCTTTGCGTGGGCCTACGGGATCGACGTGGCGACGTTCGTCGCGGCCTTCTACTCGGTCGCCCGCCTGCCCACGCTGCCCGCCGCCGAGGACGCGCCCCGGGCCGGGCTCGCCTCGGTGCTCCAGGGCCTGCGCTTCGTGCGCGGGCAGCGGATCATCATGGCCTCGTTCCTGGCGGACGTGAACGCGATGATCTTCGGTATGCCCAAGGCCCTGTACCCGGCGCTGGCCTTCGGTCAGTACCACGGCGGCGCGGGCACGGCCAGTCTCATGTACGCCGCCCCGGCCGCCGGCGCGCTGCTGATGACCGGCCTCGGCGGCCTCATCATCCGGGTCCGGCGCCAGGGGCTCGGCGTGATCCTGGCGATCGTGGTCTGGGGCGGCTCCATAGCGATGTTCGGCGCCACCTCCGTGCTCTGGTTCGGTCTGCTGATGCTCGCCCTGGCCGGTGCCGCGGACCAGGTCAGCGCCGTGTACCGGTCGACGATGATGCAGGTGGTGACGCCCCCGGGCCTGCAGGGCCGGCTGCAGGGCGTCTACATGGTCGTGGTCGCCGGCGGTCCACGCCTCGGCGACCTGGAATCCGGAGCGGTGGCAACGGCCTTCACGCCGCGGGTGTCGGTGGTCTCCGGCGGCCTGGCGTGCCTGGCCGGCATCGGGCTGCTGGCCGCCCTGGTTCCGTCGCTGCTGCGCTACGACTCGGAGAAGGCGCTGGGGGAGCGGGCGCGGCTCATCGGGGCGACGGCGAGTTGAAGCCAGCGAGCTGAAGCGGGGCAAGATCTCGTATATGAGATGCCAAAATCGTTGCAAGATCCCTTCAGGGACCTCCGACGGCTGGCTCACGCCCGCTTGCTCTTGTGGCTCTGAGCTGGGTTTTCAGAGGAGTAAGGTTTCTTAACCTTGCCGTATCATCTGATGTCATGTTCACTCAGGGTCGTGACATCATATATGATCGCCCCTCGAAGCAGGGGCAGACGACACCGCATCCTGCGTCTCGCAGCGGCTACGGCCGTGGCGGCGCTCGCCCTGGCGGGCGTCCAGGGCACCGCCCTCGCCGCGTCGGCCGCCGGCCCGTCCGCGGCTTCGGTCGCTTCGGCTGCACAGGCGGCTCCCGCCGCGCACGCCGCCGCGGTGTTCAACGTCAAGAACTACGGGGCCACCGGCAACGGCTCCACCAACGACTCCCCGGCCATCAACAAGGCCGTCACCGCCGCGAACGCTGCCGGCGGCGGCATCGTCGAGTTCCCGTCCGGCAGCTACAAGTCGGCGAACACGATCCACCTCAAGAGCAACGTCACCATCCAGCTCGACGCCGGCTCCAAGGTGCTCGGCTCCAGCGCCAAGACCTACGACGCCGCCGAGGCGAACCCCTACGACAAGTACCAGGACTACGGGCACAGCCACTTCCACGACGCCATGTTCTACGGCGACAAGCTCTCGAACATCGGCTTCACCGGCTCCGGCACCATCGACGGCAACGGAAGCCTGATCGCCGGCAACCCCGGCGCCGGCCAGGCCGACAAAATCATCTCCCTGACCCGGTGCACCAACCTCACGCTCAGCGGCATCACGCTGGCTCGCGGCGGGCACTTCGGGGCGCTGATCAACGGCTGTGACGGCGTGGTCTCCGACCACCTCACGATCAACACCTCCAGCGACCGCGACGGCTGGAACATCATCTCCACGACGCACGTCACCATCACCAACGCGAACATCTCCTCCAACGACGACGCGCTGGTGTTCAAGAGCGACTACGCGCTCGGGGCGACGCTGCCCAGCGGCCACGTGACCGTCACCGGCTCCACGCTGAAGGCCAAGTGCTGCAACGCCCTGATGTTCGGCTCGGAGACCTGCGGCTCCTTCACCGACTACCAGTTCCAGCAGATCACCATCCTCGGCGCCGGCAAGTCCGGCCTGGGCATGGTGAGCATGGACGGCGCCGACATCTCCGACGTGCACTACAAGGAGATCACCATGACCGGCGTGCACTCGCCGATCATGCAGAAGATCGGCACGAGGCTTCGATGCGGCGGCAAACCGACGGTCGGGCATATCAGTAACGTGACATACGACACGATCACCGGCACCGGCGCGTCCAGCCCGGACTACAGCCCGACGATCTGGGGTGCCGACGCCTCGCACCAGATCAGCAACGAGACCTTCACCAACGTCAACATCACGGTCCCCGGCGGCAAGGGCACCATGTCCACCGGCGTGCCCAGCAACAACGGCGACTACAACCCGAACAGCATCGGCACCCGGCCGGCCTACGGCTGGTACCTGCACAACGTCTCCGGGATCCACTTCACCGGCAGCGAGGTCAAGACCGGGGCGAGCGACGGCCGGCCGGCGATCCTGGCCAACGCCGGCAGCGACATCACCTTCGACGGCCTGACCGCGCAGACCAGCAGTTCCAGTCCGTTCGACATCGGCTTCCAGAACATCTCCGGGTACTGCGTCAGCAACAGCAAGAACACCTCCGGCGGCGCCTTGCGCGTGTCGGCAAGCGGTTCGACGAGCAGCTGCGGTACCGGCGCCCGAGATCTGGATGTCCCCGGCCTCGACGTTTCCGGCCTCGGCTGAGCGGGGCGACGGGATGTTCAGAGGGTTCAGACCCATTAGAGGGCTGATTCTGGTGGCCGGTGCCGCCGCGCTGGCGGTGGCGGGCATCGCGTCGGTGCCGGCGTCCGCCGCGCCGGCCCGCTGGTCGCCGTCGGCGGCAGTCGCGGCTCAGGCGGCTGCACCGAATCAGACCACTTCGACGCCCGCGGCCGCTCCGGCCGCCGATCCCTTGCTGTCGCTGAACAAACCGGCGACCGCTTCCTCCTCCGGCAGCTGCTGCGCCGCCGCGCTCGTCGACGACGGCAGCTCGACCACCCGCTGGGCCAGCGCCGCGGGCGCCGACCCGCAGTGGATCTACCTCGACCTCGGCGCGACCGCGCACGTCAGCCGCGTGCGGCTGCAGTGGGACACGTCCTGCGCGACCGCGTACGAGATCGACGTCTCAGCCGATCACACCTCCTGGACGAAGATCTACAGCACGACCGCCGGCAAGGGCGGCGTGGAGGACCTGACCACGCTCGACGGCACCGGCCGCTACGTCCGCATGTACGGAACGAAACGCTGCCGCAGTGACGCCAGTCACGGCTACTCGCTGCAGGAACTCGGCGTCTACGGCACGATCGGCGGCGACACCACGCCGCCGAGCCCGCCGGGGACCCCGACGCTGGTCTCCGACACGCCGAACAGCGTCACCATCGCCTGGGCGGCCTCGACCGACAACGTCGGCGTCAGCGGCTACGACATCTACCACGACGGTCAGCTGTGCGCGCAGGTGGGCGGCAGTACCCTGACAGCCACCTGCTCCTCGCTCAGTCCGAACGTCGCCTACGGGTTCTACGTCAACGCCCGTGACGCGGCCGGCAACGTCAGCCAGCCGTCCGGCACGCTGCACGTCACCACCCCGCCGTCCGGCGACACCACGCCGCCGACGGTACCCGGCAACGTGCACTCCACCGCGGTGACGAGTACCAGCGTCACTCTGGCGTGGACCGCCTCGACCGACAACGTCGCGGTGGCCGGATACCGCGTCTACAACGTGGTGAACGGCACGCGCACCCAGGTCGGCACCGCGGACGCCAACGCCACCGGCACGCAGGTGGACGGCCTCACGCCGAACACCGCCTACCACTTCCAGGTCACCGCCTACGACGGCAACGCCAACGAGAGCGCGGGCAGCACACCGCTCGTCGACGTCACCACGTCGGCGGCCGACGGCTGTCCGCCGTCGCAGGGTGTCTGCACCGTGACCCAGGTCGGCACTGACGACGACGTGGTGTGGGGCCTGGTCACGCTGCCGGACGGCACGATCCTGTTCAACGAGCGCGACGCCCACGACATCGTGCACCTGAACCCCAAGACGGGAGCCAAGAAGAGCATCGGCACGGTGCCGAACGTGCAGAGCACCGACGGCGAGGGCGGCCTGACCGGGCTGGAGATCAACCCGGTGAGCTTCGCCTCGGACCACTGGCTCTACATCATGCACACCTCGCCGACCGACAACCGCATCGTCCGGATCAAGTACGACCCGACCACCGACACGTTGCAGACCGCCACCGAGCAGATCCTGCTGACCGGCATCGAGCGCAACAAGTTCCACAACGGCGGACGGCTCCGATTCAGCCCGGACGGCAAGTACCTCTACGCCGGCACCGGCGACGCGCAGAACGGGGCGAACGCCCAGAACACCAGCAGCCTCAACGGCAAGGTGCTGCGCATCAACCCGGACGGGACCATCCCGGCCGACAACCCGTTCCACAACGCGGTCTGGAGCTACGGGCACCGGAACGTGCAGGGGCTCGCCTTCGACGCCGAGGGCCGCCTGTGGGAGCAGGAGTTCGGCAACAACATCATGGACGAGACCAACCTGATCGTGAAGGGCGGCAACTACGGCTGGCCGTCCTGCGAGGGCACGTCCGGCACCTGCGGCACAGCAGGATTCATCGCGCCGAAGCACACCTACCCGGTGGCCGAGGGCTCGTGCAGCGGAATCACCATCATCCGCGACTTCCTGTACGTGGCCTGCGAACGCGGGACGCGCCTGTACCGCGAGCAGATCAGCGGCAGCAGCCTGACCAACGTCCAGCAGTTCTTCGTCGGGACGTACGGCCGGCTGCGCACCGTCGAGCCGGCGCCGGACGGCGGGATGTGGATGGCCACGTCCAATGGCGGCGACAAGGACAGCATTCCCCACAACAGCAACAACCAGATCTTTCATGTGGCGCTGTCCTGAGCTGAGGTGATGGGACTGCGCGACTGAGGGAGCGACAGCCGGGTCAGGGGACGTCCCCTGACCCGGCTGTCTGCCGTCGCCGCGGTCCCGGCGTCAGCTCTCGTGGCCGCCGACGGCGTTGGCGATCTGATTCTCAGTGTTCTGACCGATCACGGTCTTGCCGCCGAAGATCTCGACGGCGGCCACCGACGAACGCCAGCCGTTGAGCGCGGCCAGCAGGCCCGGATCGGCCGTCGTGCTGCCGGTCAGGAGCAGGGGCTCGCCGGCGTTCGCAGCGAAGGCGCCTCCGGTCAGGGCGTCCGGGAAGTTGAACGCGTAGGCCACGCCGACCGCGGTCGGCGCGTGACCGGTGGTGCGTACGACGGCGGCGGCGACGTCTTCGGCGGTGGCGAAACGGTCGCCGCCGGCGAGGACGTTCACCGTCCTGCCGGTGCTGCCCAGCCGTGCCGCGGCCTTGCCCGCGGCACCGCCGACGGCATCGATCGTCTTGTGCGCGGCCAGGAACGAGGCCGTGGCCGGGTCGAGCGCCGTCCCGTTGGACAGCACGATCGGGGCGTTGCGGACCGCGCCCAACGGACCGGCGGCCAGCGCGTCGGGGAAGTCCAGGCCGGTCGCGACGATCGCCTCGGACGTCGGGCCGAACTGCTTGGCCACCGCCAGCGCCGTCCCGAAACGGTCCGCGCCCGACAGGCGGACGACGTTGTAGCCGGCCTTCTTCAGCGCGGTCTGGATCGCCGGTGAGATCGCGTTGTCGCCACCGAGTATGTAAATGCTCTTGCCCGACGCCGGTCCGCCCAGGACGCGGTCGATCTCGGCACGCGTGGCCGGGTCGAGTGTGGTGGGCTCGGTGAGGAGCAGGGGCCCGTGCAGGTGGGCCGCGAGCGGTCCGCCGGCCAGCGCGTCCGGTGCGGCGTCGCCGCGGGCCAGGACGACTGCGTTCGCGCTCCCGCTGCGCCACTGGGCTTGGGATACCTGACGGCCGGTGGCGTAGCGGTCGGTGCCTCCGAGCCGGGTGACGGCGGTCCCGGTTCCGGGTCCGGGTCCGGGTCCGGTCCCGGTGTACGACGTGACGGCCACCGCCGGGATGCCCGAGGCGGTCTCCAGTCCGGTGATGGTGTTGGTGACCTTCTCGGTCCGGGTGTCGATGACCGCGGCCGCGGCTTGGCCGTGGAAGCTCGGGCAGGAGGCGTAAGCCGTTGAGCCGTCGGCGCTGATGGCGATGCCGTAGGGGCCGTAGCCGGAGGTGACGCCGATGGTCTCGGCGACTGTCCCCTTCGCTGTGTCGATCACGGAGACGCTGTCGCCGGTACTGTTGGCCACGTAGGCGGTCGAGCCGTTGGGCGTGATCGCGACGCTGGTCGGGCTTTTGCCCACGGCGATGGTGCGCTTCGTGCCGGCCGCGAAGTCGAGCACTGAGACGGTGTTGTCGCCGGAGTTGGTGACGTAGACATCCGAACCGCCGGGGGCCACGGCGATGCCGTGCGGGATCGAGCCGACGGCGTAGAGGGCGGTGACGGTGTTCGTCGCGGTGTCGATGACCGAGACGGTGTTGTCGCCGGCATTGGCCACGTACGCGGTCGACCCGTCGGGACTGATCGCGATGCCTGAGGGGGCGCTGCCGACGGTGATCTCCGCGATCTGGGTCTTGGTCGCGGTGTTGACCGCCAGGACCGAGTTGCCGAAGGTGCTGGCGACGTAGGCGGTCGCGCCGTTGGGCGTCAAGGCGATCGCGTCGGCCGAGTTTGTCAGCGCGATGTTGGTCGTGATGGTGTTCGTCGCGGTGTTGATGACCGTGACGTGCCCATCGCTCAGGGCCACGTAGGCGGTCGATCCGTCTGGGCTGACCACAGCCTGGCTGGCTGGACCGGTGTTGAACGTGGCCGCGATGGAGTGCTTCGTCAGGTCGTAGGCGGTCACCGACTCGGTGTTGCTGTTGTCGCCCGGAATGTAGAGCATTGTGTCGCCGTGCGCCGCGGAGGCCGCGCTCGCCGTCGTCACCGACGGGCCGATCGACGCGGCCAGCACGCCGAGCGATGCCACAGCGATGCCGTATTTCCTGGTGATGGTCATGGATTCCCCCGGGAAGGCGAAGCGCGAGAGTTGGCATCGCCTTTGCTCGTGTATTGACTTGGCTGTGTTCAGCGTGGCGATGGTATCAGCTGAAGTGAATACGAGTAAGTCAATCGTGAGCTGAGATGAATCGAAGCAGGGCTACCGCGGTTCGTCCCCCGGGCCGTTCGTGCCCTCGGTCGCGCGGCGGACCTGGGCGCCGAGGTACTGGATCGGAGCTACGAGGGCGGCGGCGTAGGCGGCGCCGGCGCTGATCTCCACCATGGTGTCGCGGCCGACCGGGCTGACCAGGCACAGTTGCTCGGCTACGAAGCGTCCCCAGGCTCGCCGGTAGTTCACTGACTGGCGCGCGAAGGAGAAGGAGTAGGGCGCGACGATGTCGTCGGGGGCGAGCAGTCCCCAGCGGCCACTGACCACGAACCACGGCACGCCGCTTGCCTCGGCCTGGGCGCGTCGGCCGGCGAACAGTGGGCTGACATAGAGGTCGCGGGCTGCGGCGGGCTTGCTCAACTGCGCTGTTCCATCTCCGATGAGGAGGATGGACGCTGCGGTCGACGAGGCGGGCGAGGACGCGGGGGACGGTGTCGGAGATCCATCGTCGAGGGGCATTGGCATAGCACAGAGCTACACGATCGCAGCGGGGAGTGCCAAAAGGGGAGGCGTGAGGGTGACAGTGCGGAGCCCAGAAGTCGTCGCCTGCATCACAAGCCCAACCGCGCCTGCCTTCGTACATCCGTGCGTCTGATTGCGTTTGTCTCTGCGGCGCAGGGGCACCCGGAGCCGGCGGTGTCGAGCCGCGCCGATTCCGAGCAGGCCGCAGGGAAGGGAAACCCGGGATGAGTACCAGAGCCGCACCGCGGGCGCGTCGATCGAGTTCATGGGCCCGGCGTCGTGGTTCGACGGCCGTCGGGTCGCGCGAGCCGGTGCTGGACGCGTTGGGCCGCGCCGGTTTCGTCGCGCGCGGTGTGGTCTACCTGCTGATCGGTTGGATCGCGCTGTTGATCGCGCTTGATCACCGGACCGGGGAGGCTGACCGTTCCGGTGCCCTGGAGCTCATCGCGGGCAAGCCGTATGGGTTCGCTGTGTTGTGGTTCCTGGTCGTCGGCTTCGCCGGGATGGCGTTGTGGCGTCTGATGCTGGCGCTGCGGCCGCAGCGGGCCGACAAGAGTGGGGCCGCCTCCCGGCTCACGTCGGCGGGCAAGGCAGTGCTCTACATCGTCGCGGCGTACACGACGGCGCGGTTCACCGTCACCGGGCACGCGAGCGCGTCGTCGAACCAGCAGTCGGCGGACTTCACCACCGATCTGATGCGGCACGGCGGCGGCCGGTGGCTGGTCGGGGCGATCGGCATCGGGCTGGTGGTCGGGGGTGCCGTCATGATCAAGGGGGCGCTGGAGAAGCGCTTTGCGAAGGAGCTGCGGACCGGGTCGTTGTCCGCTGCGGCGCGTCGTCGGGTGTTGCTGCTGGGAGCCGTCGGCAAGACGGCGCGCGGGGTGATCGTCGTCGGCGCGGGCGGCTTCTTGGTCGACGCGGCCGTCAGGTTCGATCCCTCGCGGGCCCGCGGCGTGGACGGCACGCTGCGGGCTTTGGCCGCTGCCCCGTTCGGCTCGGCCGTCCTGATCGCGATGGCCGTGGGCCTGGCCGCGTTCGGTGCGTACTCGTTCTGCGAGGCACGGTGGCGGCGGCTTTAGGAGGCGTGGCGCCGGTCCGGCCCCGGAACCGTCCCAGAACCGCCTCGGGTCCGCCCGAGCGCCGGCTCCGGGTCCCGCTCCGGGTCCAGTTCCGGGTCCCGCTCCGGCTCCAGGCCCGGCTCCGGCTCCGCTCGCGAGCGCCCCTGTGGTGAGCCATGCTGTCGAGTCGTGCCGCCTTCCGTCCCCTGCAAGCCCGGCGTCCGCTTGGAGGTGCCGAGTGACCGTCGACCGCCGATGCCGCGCCCTGGCCCGGATCGCGGTGGTCTGCCTGTTCGTCGCGCTCGTCGCGTTGGTGATCGCCGTCGTCTTCTTCGACGGTCTGACCATGGTGGTCGCGGTCCTAGCAGCGCTGCTGCTGACCGGAGCCGGCGCCTGGTGGTTCGTCGCACGCCGCGGGGCGCTCAGGCGGTTCGGCGCGGTGCTGGCGGTGGCCGCACCGGTGACGCTGGTGGCGTTGTCCGTCGCGGTCGGCTTCTGGCGCGACGGTATCGCCGTCGCGCTCCCGGGGGCGGCCGGGCTGGTCTGTGCGCGCGCAGCGGTGCGCGGCCTGGACCACCCGCCGGAATTCGCGCGGCCCCGCTACCGGCGCTCGGCCCGCCCCCGCAGGCCGGTGCTGATCATGAACCCGGAGTCCGGCGGTGGCAAGGTCGGTGAGTTCGCCCTGGTGGACAAGGCCGAATCCCTCGGCGCCCGGGTGATCCTGCTGGACCCCGGAGCCGATCAAGACGTCGCACAACTGGCGCACCAGGCCGTGGCCGACGGCGCCGACCTGCTCGGAGTGGCCGGCGGCGACGGTACCCAGGCGCTGGTGGCGGCCGTCGCCGCCGAGCACGACCTGCCGTTCCTGGTGCTGTCCGCCGGCACCCGCAACCACTTCGCGATGGACCTGGGCCTGGACCGCGACGACCCGGCCGCCGGCCTGGACGCACTGCGCGACGGCGTGGAACTGCGCGTGGACCTCGGTACCGTGGCGGGCCGGCCGTTCGTCAACACGGCGTCCTTCGGGGCCTACGCCGAGATAGTCCAGGATCCGCGGTACCGGGACTCGAAGGCCGGAACGGCGCTGGACAGCCTGCCCGACCTGCTCCCCGGCGACGACGCGGCGCTCACCGTGGACGTGGACGGCGACCGCCTGCCGACGCCTCAGATGCTGCTGGTGAGCAACAACCCCTATCTGGAGTCCGGCACGCTCGGTGGCGGACGCCGTCCGCGCCTGGACCGCGGGGTCCTGGGCGTGGTGGCCGTCCGGGTGGACGGTGCGCTCAGCGCGGCCCAGATGGCGCTGCTGGGCGCCGGTTCCGGAGCCGTCACCGTGCGCGACGCCCGGGAGGTGCGCGTCGGGGCGGCCGAAGCGGCGATCCCGGTCGCCGTGGACGGCGAGGCCCTGAGCCTGGAGACCCCGGTGGTCTGCACGATCCGCCCCGGCGCACTGCGCGTCCAGGTGCCGCGCCGCCGGCCCGACACCTCGCCGCCCCGGCCCTTGCGGACCGAATGGCGCACCATCCTGGGCCTGGCCCTCGGCCGCCTCGGTACCGAAGCGCACCAGGGAGACGACCGATGACCAGCCATCCCCTGACGCGCAGGCTCGGGGACCTCGACGCGCGCGCGTACGCCGCGGTGGCTCGCACACCCACTCCCGACGCCGTCGACGTGGCCGTGCGCACGCTCTCGCGCCTCGCGAACCACTCGAAGATCTCGTTCACCATCGCCGCGGCGCTCGCCGTCCGGCCCGGACGGCCGCGGCTGGCCGCCGCGACCGGCCTCGGCGCCGTCGGTGTCGCCTCGGTGACCGCCAACCTGCTCGCGAAGCGGCTGGCACGCCGGCCCCGGCCCCCGCGCGCCGAACCGGGACTGTTCCCGAGGCGCTACGTCGTGATGCCGCACTCGGCGTCGTTCCCGTCCGGGCACACGGCATCGGCGGTGGCGTTCGCGGTCGCCGTCGGGAGGGTCCTGCCGGGCATGGCGGCCCCGCTCGGAGCGCTCGCCGCGATCGTCGGATACTCGCGGGTCCACACCGGCGTGCACTATCCCGGCGACGTGGCCGGCGGCGCGGTACTCGGCGCGGCCAGCGCGGCGTTGGTGCTCAAGGCCAGCCGGTCGATGCAGACCGGCGCCTCCCCGGCGCGCGGGTAGCGTATTCGAGTTCTGATTCACTGATTCACAGGGGGCTGCGGCGCCCTTGGTTCCGCACGGGGGTTGGACGGGGTCGGGACGACTCTTGCACCCCGGTCGAACGGCCAGTAGTTTCACCATCGCCCACAGTGAATTCGTACCCTGATTCACTGTGCGCGCGCCGTTCCACGCCACCGTCCCCGCCGTTCCAGGAGCCTTCGTGGAAACACCCCACCAGCACCGCGCGGTCAGAGCCCTGATCGCACTCGCCACCCTCACCGCCGCCGCGCTCTCCATCGGTACCGCCCAGAGCGCCCTCGCGGCGTCCGGGCCGGTCCCGGGCAGCGCGTCCTCAAGCGGGCACCAGGTCGCGGTCAAGCGCCTGTGTGCCGCGCCGAGCGACGGGCGGATGGCCTGTATGGCGTTGGCCCGTACCGACATCCAGGCGGTGAAGGCGGACGCCATCGTGCCGAACGCCACCCCGTCCGGATACGGCCCGACCGACCTGCGCTCGGCCTACAACCTCTCCGGGAGCGGCAGCGCCGGCGAGACGATAGCGATCGTCGACGCCTACGACGACCCGAACGCCGAGAGCGACCTCGCCGCCTACCGCAGCCAGTACGGCCTGAGCGCGTGCACCACCGCGAACGGCTGCTTCCGCAAGGTCAACCAGAGCGGCGGCACCAGCTACCCGACCGGTGACTCCGGCTGGGCCGGGGAGATCTCGCTGGACGTGGACATGGTCTCGGCCATCGCGCCGTCGGCCCACATCCTGCTGGTCGAGGCGAACTCCTCGACGATGGCCGACCTCGGCACCGCGGAGAACGAGGCCGTGGCGCTCGGCGCGCGGTTCGTCAGCAACAGCTGGGGCGGGGGCGACAGCGCCTCGGACGCCGGCTATGACAGCTCCTACTTCAACCACCCGGGCGTGGCCATCACCGTCTCCTCCGGCGACGGCGCGTACAGCGCGGGCGTCGAGTACCCGGCCGCGTCGCAGTACGTGACCGCGGTCGGCGGCACGAGCCTGACCCGGGCCTCGAACGCGCGCGGCTGGACCGAGAGCGTCTGGAAGACCAGCACCACCGAGGGCGCCGGCTCGGGCTGCTCCGGCTACGACGCCAAGCCCGCCTGGCAGACCGACTCCGGCTGCGCCAAGCGCATGGTCGCCGACGTGTCCGCGGTCGCCGACCCGGCGACCGGCGTCGCCGTCTACGACAGCTACGGCGCGGCCGGCTGGCAGGTCTACGGCGGCACCTCGGCGGCGTCGCCCATCATCGCGTCCGTCTACGCCCTGGCGGGTACGCCGGGCAGCGGCGATCGGCCGTCGCAGTACCCCTACCAGCACACCGCCGCCCTGAACGACGTGACCACCGGCAACAACGGCACGTGCAGCCCCGCCTACTTCTGCACCGCCGGACCCGGCTACGACGGCCCCACCGGCCTGGGCACGCCCAACGGCAGCACGGCGTTCGCCTCGGCCGGCGCGACCGGGGGCAACCTGCTCCAGTCGCCGTCCTTCGAGGGATCGGCAGCCGGCTGGCAGGCGTTTGTCCCGACCGGGGGCACCGTGAACATGGTCGACTACAACACGGCCGCCGGCGCCCCGGCCACGGCCCACGACGGCACCTGGTACCTGGCCTTCAACACCAACGCCTCCGGCGGCTCGGTCTACCAGGACGTCACCGTCAACTCGGCGGCCAACAGCTCGTGGACCGCGACGGCGTGGGTCGCCGCGCAGTCCGGCACCGCCAGCGGCACGTTCTGCGCCTGGGCCCTGGGACCGAACGTCAACAGCTGCCACAACTACACGGTCGGCACCGGCTACACCCAGCTCCAGGCGGTCCTCAGCCTGCCGTCGACGTACTCGTCGATCCGCTTCCAGGTCTACCCGGCCGTCAACGGCGGCACCACCGACCTGGACACCACCAGCCTGGTCGCGAACAAGCTGACCGCCGGCTCCTTCGAGCAGAACACCACCGGCTGGCAGCGCTTCGTCCCCACCGGCGGCACGGTGAACATGGTGAACTACAACACCTCCGCCGGCGCCCCGGCACCGGCCCAGGACGCGAGCGGCTACCTGGCGTTCAACACCAACGCTTCCGGCGGCTCGGTCTACCAGGACGTACCGGTCAGCGCCGCGGCGGGCACCTCTTACACGGCGACTGTGTGGCTCTCGTCCCAGGGTGGGACGACCAGCGGCACCTTCTGCTTGTGGGGTCTGGGCCCGAATACGAACGCCTGCACGAGCTATAGCGTGGCCGCGGGGAGCTACACGTTCTACAAGGTCGTCTACACCGTCCCGCAGGCGCTCTCGTCCCTGCGGTTCCAGGTGTACCCGGCCGTCAACGGCGGCACCACGGACATGGATACGGCGACGGTGGTTCCGAGCTGACCGCCTGAGGGAAAGCAGACGGCCCGGCGTGGTCATGCCGGGCCGTTTTCGCGGGACCGCTAGCCGATGGCCGTCGGCGACTCAGGCCTCGTCGATTCGTACCAGTGCGACGACCGCTCGGGTCGCCGTCGTGATCTCGAAGCGCTCGCCGCGTGCCATAACGGCGTCGAGTTCTCCGAGCCTGGTCGTGGTCGTGCCGCACCGCACATCGGCGTGGCCTTCGACCAGTACCGCGATCGCGACGCTTCGTGCGTCGTGGAGGGCCACGCGGATTTCGGCGTGGGGATCCGGCAGGTTGGCGAACGTCACGTCCGCCTTCGCCGCGCCGGCGCGCGTCATGACGTTGAAGTCGACGACGGGGCCGTCGATGAGGGCGCAGTCGGTCTGGCTGCCGCCGGAGAACGCGAGTGGTTCGAACCGATCGGCCACGCGGTGCTCGACCCCGTCGATCGTCAGCAGCATGCCCGCGCCGCGAACCAGCGTGATGAGGCGGTCGTAGCCGTCGAACGGCGAGAACGGACCGTTGGCGGCGATGTCCGCCAGGCTGATCCGCCAAAGGAAGTCACTGAGCGTGCCGCCTTCGCCGGGCTGCCCGGCGACGGCGACCTCCCTTGTCACGCCGCCGCCGTTCTTCCAAGGCGTCGCGCTGCGGTCGGCCGCGGGGAGCAGTGTCAGAGTCATCAAGATCCATGCTAGTGCGTCGGTGCGGGCAGCGGCTCGTGTCAGCGTTCGGTGAAGGCCGCGATGTGGTCGGCGATGAAGGTGCGCAGCGAGCGCGGCGCGGTGCCGGTGACCGCTGCGAACTCGTCCGACAGCCATGCGGCGTCGCCCTCGGCGATCAGTCCGAAGGCCTGGGCGTTGGAAGTCGCGACGGTTTCAGGGACGCCGGCCCGGACCATCGCCGTCTGGTGTTCGGCCGGTGTGGTCTGGCGGTATTCGACCGTGTATCCGAGCGCGGCGGACAGTTCCTTGGCGACATCGTGGTAGCTGAGCAGTTCCGGGCCGCTCAGCCAGTAGGCCCGGCCGGCGTGCGCCGTCGGCTCGACCGCCACCTTCGCGGCGGTGGCGGCGACGTCGCGGGCGTCGATCATGCCGACTTGGCCGTCGCCGGCGGACATCACGAAGGCGCGTGTCTGTTTGATGGTCGGCGCCAGGGCGAGGAGGTTCTGCATGTAGGCGTTGGCCCGCAGCAGGGTGTAGGAGAGGCCGGAGGTCTCCAGGTACGCCTCGATCTGCGCCTGCCCGCGCCGGCGCTCGACCGGGGAGTCGGCCGACGCCTTGCTCGTGATCTTGACGATGTGCCGCACCCCCTGCCGCGCGGCGCTGGCGATGACCGCGATCTCCTGCGCCGGAACGGCCGGGCTGACCAGGATGACGGTCTCGATGCCGCGCATCGCCGCGTCCAGCGTCTCCGGGCGGTCGAAGTCGCCGACGGCGATCTCGACGTCGGCCTGCGGCGCGCGGGCCGCGTCGCGCACCAGCGCTCGGGTGGGGTGGCGCTGTGCGCCGAGCAGGCGGGCGGCTTCGGAACCGACCTTTCCGGACGCGCCGGTTACCAGAATCATGATGTTCTCCCTCGTCGCCCAGATTGGATAGCTCAATCCAATCTAGAGCCGCTAAAATTGGATCGTCAAATCCAGTTTTGGGAGTGAGCGATGGCGACAGAGGCGGCGAGACAGGACGCGCCGAGTACCAGGAAGGGCCGTGCGACCCGCGACCGGATCATCGCGGCGGCCGCGGATCTCATGTACCGGTACGGAGCGGCCGGCACGAGCACCCCGGCGCTGCGGGACGCCGCCGGAGTGAGTTCCTCGCAGATCTACCACTACTTCGCCGACAAGGACGATCTGACCCGGGCCGTCATCGCCTTCCAGACGGAGGCGATCCTCGCGAATCAGGCCCCGCTGCTGGCTCGGCTCGACAGCGTCGACGCGCTGCGGGCCTGGCGTGACGTCGTCGTCGACGCCGCCCGGCGGCAGCACGGTGCCGGCGGCTGCCCGCTGGGCAACCTGTCCAGCGAGCTGTCCGACCACCACGCCTGGGCCCGCGACGCCCTGGCCTCGAGTTTCACCGCGTGGGCCGCGGTGATTCGCGAGGGTCTGCTCGGCATGGTCGCGGAGGGCACCTTGCGTCCGCAGGCTGACGCCGACCGGCTCGCCCTCGCACTCTTGGCGGCCGTGCAGGGCGGGCTTATTCTCGCGCAGGCCCAGCGCAGCACCGACGCGTTGGAGGCCGCCATCGACACCGTGATCGCGCAGATCGCGCAGATCCAGGATCAGGGCTGTTTACCGCCGGTGATGCCGTATGCTGACGGTAGTAACGATGCCTGACTAGTTCGCGAGGGGTGGCATGGACGACGGTCAACGGGTTGATCTAGGGGTGTCGCTGTTCATCCCCTACCGGTATACCGAGGACCGGCTCTTCCGGGCCCTGCGGGATGCCGGGTTCGACGACTGGACGCTCGCCCAGTGTCGGGTCTTCCAACGCGTCGGCCCTGACGGCTCGCGCCTCAAGGACCTCGCCGATCAGGCGCAGATGACCAAGCAGAGCGCCAGCGTGATGGTCGACCAGCTCGAGCACCTGGGGTACGTCCGCCGGGTCCCCGACCCCACGGACGGCCGGGCCCGGCTGATCGTGATCGAGGAGCGCGGCAAGCGGGCCGTCGAGGTGGCCATGGCCACGCTCGACGAGATCTACGCGGAGTGGAAGACCTACCTCGGTACCCGCAACTTCACGTTGCTGCAGCAGATTCTCGATCAGCTCCGCGAGATCACCGATCCCTACGCCTGACGGCCACGGCTCGGCCTGCCCTCATCAATGATCCTGACCATCTGCGGTCTTGGCGGGTGATTGCGGCGCGGTGCGGCGCGGTGCGTTGCGGTGCACCGCGGCGGTGATCGCTGTGCGACGGCCCGTCGTCCGTGGGTGTGGTGCGCTGCCCCGCGGTGCGATGTGGTGCGGCGCGGGTCGCGGAACTGTCAGCCGCGGATCGCGGTGGTTTCGCGGGTGAACTGGCGGTGGCCGATCAGCTTGTAGGCCAAGCGCGCCGGCGCCGGCACGACCTGCATGAACCGCTGCCGCTCCGCGTCACTGGCCTCCTCGGTGATGTGGCCGAGGATGACCAACCGCCGGGTGAGCGGAATCGCGCTCATGCCGTGCTTGGCGAGCGCGTCCCACTCGCTCTGCGTCACCGTGACCGCGACGATCGGGAGCAGCTTCTGCTCCTCCTCGGCCAGGTGGGCGATCAGCGTCGGCATCGTGGCTTCGACGCGGGCCGCCATCCGCTCGCCGGCGGCGGCGTCAGCGCTCGCGGTCCACGCCGGCAGGTCCGCTTCGAGGGCCCTGACAGCGTCGTCGACCTGCGCGTGCTGGGCGTCCATCCGGTCCATCAGCTCCGGGTCGAGCTCGGCTCGCGCACGCAGCAAGGGGAAGAGCAGTTCGTCTTCGCCGGTGTGGTGCGTGTGGAGGAAGTCCAGCATCTCGCGGGCGTGGGTGCCGACGACCTTGGACCGGGCCCGGTCGTCGGCGGCGGCGCGGAACAGTCGGGGGAGCTGACCGAACTCGCGTCGAAGGACGCGGTGGATCAGAACCATCTCGTGGGTGTCGACGGGGGTCCCGGCGGTGTTCATCGCGACTCCTCAGTGGGCGCGGGGAACTCCGCGCGGTGGGCCTTGGCCCAGTCGAGGAAGCTGCGTGCCGCGCGCCCGGTGACCTCGGCGACATCGCCTGTCGGCTCGGCGTTGTACGGCTCCATGGTCGAGCGGAACAGCTCGACGACGGCCTGCGCCTGTTCCTCGGGCACGCCGTAGGTCACCATCTGCGCGACCATGCCGGCCGGGTCGGCTTCGACGTAGCGCAGGTCGCGCCACAGCACCTCGCCCAGGAGTGCCACCTGCTCGGCGGGGCCGAGCGCTTCGGGGCCGGTGAGCTCGTAGACGCGGTGGTGGTGGCCGTCCTGAGTGAGGCAGGCCGCGGCGACCGCCGCGATGTCCGCCGGGTCGACGACGGCGGCCCGTCCGGCGGCGAACGGCGCGTACACGACCTGGTCGGCCGCGATCATTCCCGCCCAGTTGAGCGCGTTGGACATGAACGCGGTGGGGCGCAGGAAGGTCCATGCGACGCCGCTGTCCCGGATTGCCTCCTCGCCGGCCCGGTGCAGGGTGGTGATCGGGTCGGTGCCGTCGTGCCCGACGTTGCGCACGGAGAGCTTGACGATCCGCTCCACGCCCGCCTGCTGTGCCGCGGCCGCGAGCCGCTGGTCGTGTGCGGCGATGGTGAGCCCGTGGGTTATCGCGAACACGGCGTGCACGCCGTCCAGCACGGGTGTCAGATCGCTGTCTCCGAGATCGGCGACGACCTTCTGGACGCCGTCGGGGAAGACCGCGTCGGGATCGCGGGTGAGGACCCGCAGGCGACCGGCCTGGGCGGGAAGCAGCGCTTTGACGGCTTCCGAACCGACGGTGCCGGTGGCTCCGGTGATCAAGATCATGGGTGGTGGTCCTTTGCTCTCGGTCTGCCAACTGGTCAGCTTTCATGACTACCATAGTCATGCGTTCGAGCTGCTGGCAACAGCGGCAGGTGCAGGGAGTATCACGCGATTTGCGCACCTGGCAGGCGTTCGACGTCGGTTTGACTTCGTCAGCTAAGCTGACTACATTGTCAATAATCCTGACGGAATCCAGAGAGGGAAGTACCGTGAAGTTTCTTGTCCTTGGAGGGACCGGGCGCACTGGTGCCCTGTTCGTCAAGAAGGCGCTCGACGAGGGACACGAGGTCACCGCCGTCGTTCGGCGGGCCGGCTCGTCCGTCGACCCGCGCGCTCACCTCGTCACCGGTGACGTCACCGACGCCGCCGTGATCGCGAAGGCGGCCCACGGCCACGACGCGATCATCAGCACACTCGGAGTGAAGAGCGCCGGCGAGACCCCGACGCTGATCACCGACATGGTCCGCGCGGTCATCGAGTCCGCGAAGACCTCCGGCGTCGACCGTTTCGTCCTGCTGTCCGCGTTCGGAGTCGGCGACTCCCTCGCCAAGGCGTCATTTCTCGTGGGCCCGCTCTTCCGAACCATGCTCCGGAAGACCTATGCGGACAAGGCCGCCTCGGAAGTGCTCCTGAAGGCCAGCGGCCTGAAGTGGACCCTCGAATATCCCGGGGCGCTGAACAACGGCGACAGCACGCGCTACAGCACCGCCGTGCTGGAGGACGTCAAGAAGACGCCGATCTTCCCCTCGACCTCGCGCACGAACGTCGCCGAGTTCCTTCTCCGCGCTGCCGTGGGCGACGCTTTCATCCGTCAGATCGCAGTGGTCTTCGACGCCAAGTAGGTCGCCCGTGTCGGCGCGAGGAATGCTGTCCGCGAGCGCCTGTCAGGGTGAACCCTACCGGGATCGCGCCGCGCTCTGATCGAATGCCGGTCCGACCGCGCGTATGGTGTGTACGCGGGAGGATGGTGCCGAATGGGAATGCTTGATCGTGTCGAACGGCGACTGGACAACTTGATCAGCGGGGGCTTCGCTCGTGCCTTCAAGGCCGAGTTGGTGCCCGCGGACGTCGCCGCGGAGCTGCGGCGTGAGTGTGATGACACGGTCGTGGCCCGGGGGCACGGGCGTTCGGTGGCGGCCAACGACTATGTCGTGCAGGTGGCTCCCGAGGACTTCGCCCGGCTCGCCCCGCACGCCGCGGAGCTGGCGGCTCAGCTGAACGAAGCGGTTCGCGCCCACGCGCATGAGCAGCGCTACCTCCTGGTCGGGCCGCCCGCGGTGCGGCTTGAGCCGGCCGAGGACCTCGCCGTCGGGGTGTGCCGTGTCAGCAGCGCCGCCCTGCCGGCCGGCGAGTTCCCCGGCTCCACCGCGCGCCGGGCGACGGCTCCCTGGCTCGAGGTGAACGGGTCTCAGATCCCGTTGACCACGCGGCTGATCATCCTCGGGCGCGGCCCGGACGCGGACGTCAGACTGCAGGACCCGGGAGTCTCATCACGGCACGCCGCGATCCGCCTCGGCGGCTCGGCGAGCATCGAGGACCTCGGCTCCACGAACGGAACCTTCGTGGACGGCCGCCGCGTCGGCACAGCAGATCTGGCCGACGGAGCCGTGATCGGCCTCGGAGGCGTCCGCGTGACGTTCCACGCTGCCTGAACGAGTGTCCGCCTGGCGGCACGGTCGTTTTTGTGGCGGAGGGCCGCGTTGTCGGCGTGGCTTCCACGCGCCGCCGGCCCCGGTTCCCTGACGCCGCTGATGCTCCGAGCCGTCAGCAACGGCAGATCGTCACCACCGCCGATTGCTCCCGGCGCGCCGGGCGGCCAGATCGGCCTGGGGGTCCCACAGCGAATCCTCGGCCATCGCCTTGAGGATCCGGGCGACGAGTCGTACGCGCTCCAGCCAGCGCCACTCGGGGCCGATGCCTGCCGGGCGCCGGTAGCGGACCGAGCGTGGGAACAGGGCTGCGACCAGGGTCTCGGGGGTGGCTTTGACGCGGGAGGGGATCTCGTAGAGCGTGAAGGCCACGCCGGCGTGGGCGGCGAGTGCGGCGAGGTCGTCCTCGGTGAAGCCGACGACGGCGACGGTGGTCAGGCGGCGGGACCAGCGGTCGAGCAGGTGGACGCGGTCCAGGGGTAGGAGGCGGGGTTTGGTGACCACGAGTTCGGCGACGAGGAGGTCGCCGAGGTCGGGAGCGGGGGCGTAGGGGCGTAGGCGGGTTCCGCGCAGTACGCCGCCGCGGATGGTCGTCCACGTCAGTGTCGCGCCGCGGCGGTCGGTCAGGGTCAACGCGGTGCCGGTCCATGTCAGCTCGCTGCAGGTGCGCGAGTACTCGCCGGGCGCGACGTTGTAGACGACGGTCGGTCGGGCCGTGAACGGTGTCGCAGAGGGCTGCGTCGACGGGGCTTTTCGCAGCTGCTTCGGTTGTGAGTTCCCGCGCCGGAACAGCTTCCTGCACGACTTGGCGGCCTCGGCCTCGATGAAAGCCTGTCGTGCGCGCAGCCGCACCGGCGCGCGTCGCAGCCGGATGGTCGCCTGGCGCGTGATGCCGGGCCCGACCAAGGCGATGCCCAGCATCACCAACGGGGTCACCAGCCCGACCGTCGCAGTCGCCGTCGCCAGCAGCGCCAGCGCCGCGATCCCCAGTACTCGCCAGAACCACGTTCGTAGGAAGAACGCCACGTGCGGAAGCGTAGACGATCCCTGATCAGGGGCGCCTACACGCTCTCGGCGTCCACCTCGTCCACCTCGTCCAACTGGTCCACCTCCACCTCGTTGAGCCGAGCCTCGACCCACTCGATGATGAGCTCCGTCGCCTGCTCCGGCGTCGGCATCGTCGGCCCGATGACGTTGCGGCGCTGCCACAGCTCGAACGTCGGCCGGAGCTGCGGCTCCACCACGATGTGCCCCTCGTCGCGGAGCTGGGCCACGTGACGCCGGGTGGGCGGCTTCTCCCACATCACCTTGTTCATGTTCGGGAAGAACATCACCGGGCGCGGGCTGGACAGGATCGCGGTCTGGGCGGGGGTGCCCGCCAGGCCGAGTGCGGCGGCGGCGAGCATGTTCGCGGTGGCCGGCAGGACGACGACGCCCAGCGACCGGTGGGCGAGCTCGGCCGGGTTGAGAGTCGGGTCGTCGCTGGTGAACAGCTCGTCGGCGTAGAAACCCGCGAGTTGCCGGGGGATGAAGCGTTCGGCGCTGTGCGTGAGCAGGATTCGCAGCGGCACGTCCATCTCCTGGCGCAGCCAGATCAGGTAGGCCGGGATCGACGATCCGGATCCGCACACGATCACTGATAGTGCGTCATCTCGCATGGGGGTCAGCGTGGTCGGGCCCGCCGGCCGCGCGCATGGGGGATCAGCCCCCAGATTCGGTGGCGGGGCGCGGCGGAATCCGGGGGGTCGGGCCGGTGTCCGGCTTCCTCGTGCGGTGCGAGCGTCACATCGTGTCGCGGCAGTCCGCCGCACCGACCGTGAGGAGAACAGGAATGAAGAAGATCAGCGTGCGCAAGACCGGGTCCATCAAGCTCACGAGCTCCGCCCCGCTGTACTGCGGTAGCTGCTGCTGAGTTCACGCGCGCCGGCCGCCCTGCGCCAACGCCGGGGCGGCCC
Source organism: Catenulispora sp. EB89 (assembly GCF_041261445.1). Classification (NCBI taxonomy): domain Bacteria; kingdom Bacillati; phylum Actinomycetota; class Actinomycetes; order Catenulisporales; family Catenulisporaceae; genus Catenulispora; species Catenulispora sp. EB89. Next base: position 106,308 of record NZ_JBGCCU010000026.1, on the reverse strand, counting down.
CGCGACCGTGGCGGAGGAAGACCGGCCGAGCGACCGGCTTGGGAGGAGGCGTTGATGTCCGAGCTGGAGTTCCATCCGCTCACCTACATCGCCGAGGGCGACGGTGTGACCGTCGGCCGCGTCGACAACGACTCGTACGTTCAGCTGCCGGCGGACGGCGCCGAACTGCTGCGTCGGCTCAGCCACGGCATGCGCGTCCCCGATGCCGCCGCCTGGTACGAGGGGGAGTACGGCGAGCAGTTGGACGTGGACGACTTCGTCGAGTCGATGCGCGAGGTCGGCTTCGTGCGCGCCGACGGCGAGCCGGTCGCGATCGCTCCCACGCCGCGCTGGCAGCGCCTGGGACGCCTCGCCTTCGGGCCGGCGGCGTGGGCGGTCTACGCGGCGGTGGCGGCCGCCGCCGGTTGGGCGCTGGCGACGCGGCCCACCCTGCGTCCGCATCCGGCGCAGCTGTTCTTCGTCCCGCACCTGATCGTCGTGCAACTGGTGATCGCGCTGTTGCAGTCCCCGGCCGTGCTGTGGCACGAGTGGTACCACGTCCTGGCCGCCCGCCGGCTCGGGCTGGCCTCCCGCATGTCCGTCGGCCGCCGGTACTTCTACGTGGTGGTCGAGACGTCTATGGACGGGCTGCTGGGGGTCCCGCCCCGGCGCCGGTATCTGCCGATGCTGGCCGGCATTCTGGCCGACCTCGTGCTGTACTCGCTGCTGGTGCTGGCCGCCGCGGCGCTCGGACAGTCGCTGTTCGGCAGGTTGGCAGTGGCCGTCGCCTATACGGTCCTGCTCCGCGTCGTGTGGCAGTTCTTCATCTTTCTGCGAACCGACTTGTACTTCGTGGCCGCCACCGCCCTGGGCTGCGTCGACCTCGCCAGCGCGTCGCGCGCGTACCTGCGGCACCGGCTGCACTCGCTGCACTGGCTGCACCGGCTCCGCTGGCTGCGTCGCCGCCCACAGCCAGCGGAGGCGGACTGGTCCGACGACGTGTGGAGCCCCCGCGACCGGCGGGGCGCGCCGGTGTTCCTGCTGCTCAGCGTCCTCGGCGGGGTCGCGCTCGTGGCCACGACGGTGCTCGGTGCGCTCCCGGTCCTGGTGCTGTTCCTGCGCCGCGCGGCGTCGGAGCTGTCCGGGCACGGCGGCGTGGTCGGCATCGGCGACTCGGCCGCCTCGGTGCTGATGCTGACCGCCGAACTCGTCGTCCTGCCGCTGCTGGCCGGATGGCGTTCCACCAGATCACGACAGGAGTAGCACATGACAGCCCATGAATGGCAGACCGGCGCCGGGCGGGCCCAGGATCCGGCCGGCGCGATCCGCGTCGACTGCCATCGCGGCCTGCGCGGCCCCTACACCGGGATGGGTTCGCTGCTGCGGGTCCTGGTGCCGCGGATCCAGGAGGCGAGACCGGATCTGGTCCGTGCGCATCTGACCGAGATCCTTTCAGCGGCCCCGGAACTCGCCGACCTCGTTGGGCCCGGTCCCGAGACGCTGACCTCGCTGGCGTCGCCGGCCGAGCGGACCCGGATCTATCCGGCGAACCGGACCCGGCGGCTGGCGCACGGTGCGGTCGAGCTGCTGACGGCGTTCGCCGCGGAGCAGCCGGATCCGTTGGCGGTGGCTTTCGACCGCGTCGAGGACGCCGACCACACCGACCAGGAGTTTCTCGCCATCCTGCTGCGGCGCTGCCCGGCCGACCGGATCCGCGTGGTGGTCGCCACCCGGGGTGAGGACCTGTCCGACGAGTTGGTCGCGAATCTGGGTCGCTACTCGCGACGCGTCGCCGTGCCCCCGTCTGTGCGCGACTCTGCGTCCGCGTCCGACTCAGAAGCCAGAGACCAGGACGCGCTGCTGCACGCCTTCATCGAAGCCGACGGCACCAGCACCGATCCCGCCGAACGCGCCGCCTACGACCGAGCGGACCCGGACCAAAGGGCACGGCTGCACGAGGAGCACGCGGCCGCACTGGACGCACGCGGCGAGCGCAGCCTGTGGTTCGGCGCGATCCCGTACCACCTGGAGCACGGCACCGACCCGGCAGGCGCCGGCGTCCAGGCGCTGTACGACGCGACCCGGCACTGCGGCGCCATGGGCTTCTACCGCATGGTCATCGAGCTGGGCCTGCGCGGCCGGGCCCTGGTCGATCCCGCGACCCGCATGGAAGAGTTCTGGCTTCTGAGCACCCGGGTCAGCTCGGCGCACGTGGCGCTCGGCGAAACCCTCGTCGGCGAGCCCACCTATCACGAGCTGCGCGCCCGCTTCGCCGACCCGGAACTGCACATGTCCATGAGCTACGCGCTGGCTATGCTCTACACCCGGCACCACCCTCCCGAGCTGCGGGACCACCGGGTCGCCCGGGCCCACATCAACAACGCGATCGCGATCGCCACGCTGCTGCCCGATCCCGCGGAACGGGCCTTCCAGACAGTGTTCCAGCAGAACGGGCTGGCGCTCATCGAGATGCACCAGGGCCACCTGGACGAGGCCCTGCGGCTGGTCGACGAGGGCGCGCACCGGCTGTCGGTGGAGCTGCCGGAGCGGGCCCACCAGCTGCACCGTTCCGTGCTCCTGCACAACCGGGCCAAGGTGTGCCTGGCCCTGGGCCGCAAGGAGGAAGCGCTCGGCGACTTCGACCAGATCGTCGAGGTGGACCCGAACTATCCCGACTACTACTTCGAGCGCGCCGAAGCCCGACGCCAACTCGGCGACGTCGCCGGTGCCCTGATCGACTGCGACACCGCGATCGCCATCTCGCCGCCGTTCTGGGAACTCCACTACAACCGCGGCGACATCCGGGCCGCGCTCGGCGACACGGCCGGGGCGATCGCGGACTTCGGCTACGTCGTCGAACTCGAACCGGATCAGATCCAGGCCCGGACCAACCTGATCTGCCTGCTCCTGGACGCCGAGCAGCCGGACCGGGCCCGGCGCGAGCTGGCCGCCGGGCTGGACCTCCAGCCCGACCAGCCGGAGCTGCTGTGCCTGCGCGGGCAGGAGCGGCTGACGGCCGGCGATCCGACGGCCGCGGCGGCGGACTTCGGCCGCGCGCTGGCCGCCGATCCGGAGCTGGTCCCGGCGCTGGCCGGCCGGGCCGAGGCGGCGTTCCAGCACGGCGACCGCGCCGCGGCCGCGGCCGATCTGCGCGCCGCGCTACGGTTCCAGGCGGACAACTCCGACCTGTGGTTCAACCTGGGTGCCGTGTTGGAGGCCGGCGGAGACCCGGACGCCGTTCGGGCCTACACCGAGGCGCTGAGCGTGGCACCGGACGAGGCGCGGGCCGAGATCCAGGCGGGCCTGGACCGGTGCCACGCCGCGGCCCCCGCGGGCGTGCGGTGACTTCCGGTGCGGCGGGCCCGGGCCGGTCCGGGCCCGGCCCCGGGCTCGCTGCGCCTGCCGCGCTCGCTTCCGTCGCCAACCCGGCCAACGCCGCCAACCCCGCCGCCACCGCCACCTTCGCCGCCATCACCGCCGCGCCCGTCGACGGCTGGGCGCTGCGGTGCTTCATGCGGCGGTGGGCGACCGGCGTCGCGGTCGTGACCGGGATGGCCGACCGGCCCGTGGGCTGCACGGTGACCGCGTTCACCTCGGTGTCGCTGGATCCGCCGCTGCTGCTGGTGTGCCTGGGCCGGGGCAGCCGCACCCGCGCCGCGATCGCGGAGCGGCCGGTCTTCGGCGTCAACGTGCTCAGTGCCCGTCAGCACGCTGTGGCCGAGGCCTTCGCCGCTGCCGACGCCGACCGGTTCCGAGACGTGCCGTTCCACGTCGTGCACGACGTGCCGGTGCTCGACGAGGCGCTCGTGGCGGTGGTCTGCGCCGTGCGGTCGGCTGTGCCGGCCGGCGACCACGATCTGCTGCTGGGCGCGCCCCTGTGGTACCGGGACGGCGTCGGGCCGATCGCGCCGCCACTCCTGCACTACGCCGGCGGCCTGGTGCGGACCGCGTCACTCTGACGTGCCTCACCCGGACCGCGCCAGCAGATCGGCCAGCTCGGCCCGATGCCGCTTCCCGGTCTTGGTCAGCAGGCTGGCCAGGTGCTTCTCCACGGTTCGCGGCGAGATGTGCAGGACCTCGGCGATCCGCCGGTTCCCGCCGCCGGCCTGGAGCACGGTCAGCACCTCGTACTCGCGGACGGTCACCCCGAGGGACCGCAGCCTGCTGGGAATCTCGGCGCGCCCGCTGCGCCACTGCGGAATCGGGGCGCCGGCGGCCCGCAGCAGGGTGCGGCACGCGTTGGACACGGCGACGTGGCAGTGCACCTGGAAGTACTCGCCTGCCTCCCGCAGCCACGCGGCGACCTCGCCCCAGCCGTCGCGCAGCGCGGCCTCGGAGACCAGCCGCAGCCCCAGATTCCAGGCCAGCCGGTACGGTGCGCCGATGGTCCGGGCGGCCGCAACGGTGGTGGCGGCGGCGCGTCCAGCGCCCCGGCGTCCCAGCTGTACGGCGCCCGCCAGCAGCAGGAACAGCCGGTTCCACAGCGGCGCCCGGGCGGCTCGGGCAAGGATCTCCTCGGCGGGCTCGCCGACCGGCTCGCCGTCGACCGCGGCCAGCAGCAGGTCGATCCCGACCCAGGCGGGCGGCAGCCCGAGGAACCCGGCCGGCTGGCCGACGGCGGCGGCCAGCGCGTCGCGGGCGGCGGGGCGGTCCTCGTCGATCAGTGCGCTGATTGCGCGGGCCAGTGCGAGGCCGTGGCCGGTCAGGCCGCTGTCGCCGCTGCTGCCGCCGCCGCCCTCGCTGCTGCCGCCGCTGTCGCCGCCGGTGCTGCTCCTGCCACCGCTGCCGTCACCGCCGGTGCCGCCACCTCCGCCGCTGCCGCCGCTACCGCCGCTGCTGCTGCCGCCGCCACTGCCACTGCCGCCGCCACTGCTGCTGCTGCCGCCGATGCCGCTGCCGCCACCGCCGCTGCCGGTCCCGCACGTCGTAAAGCGGCGCCAGGCCGCCTCCGCGTCCGTATCCATGTGAGCCGCCGACACCGCGTCCACCAGGGACAGCAGGCGCTGCTGCCCGACCAGCCCGGCCTGGACCGCGACGGCCTCGGCGGGCCCGATGAGCCCGGCCGCCGCGGCGTGATCGCCCCGCAGTACCCGGTCCAGCGCCAGGATCCCGGACGCCGTGCACTGCACCGCCGAGCACCGGCTGCGGCTCGCCTCGGCGGCGACGAGCTCGAGCCGGCCGGTCCCGGCGCCGATCAGCCATTCGTCGATGCCGAGTTCCAGCTGGGCCCGCAGCCGCAGGAACGCGAGCTGGTGCCGTTGCGCGGTGGCGCGCGCGGCACGGAAGGCGCCGGTCGACTCGACCAGGTCGTGCGGCCGGGCCAGCAGGCCGATGAGCAACCACGATTCGCAGGCCACTTCGGGCAGTTCGTGGATCGAGGCGGTGGCCATGGCGTGTCCGGCGAGCGCGCGGGGGCTCGCCGTGCCGTCGGCCGCCGGGCCGAGGCGGAGCAGTTCAGCGTGGACGAGATCGAGCCGCGAGCGCGTCGCCTCGTCCAGGGCGGAACCGATCATGATCGCCCGCGCCGCGTCGGCCTGCGCCAGGCCGGCAGCGCTGTCGCCTCCGAGGGCCGCCGCCTGGGACAGCAGGATCCGCAGGACGACCAGCTCGTCCGGATCCAGCCCGGCGACCTCGAGCTCGTCGACCCGCCGGGCCAGCGCCCCGGCCCGCCGTACCGAACCGCCCTCCACCAGAGCGGACAACAACCACCTCAGCTCCTGCGCGGCACCCCCGGTCAACCCGTAGGCGCGCTCCGCGAGCTCGATCGCCTGTCCGGCATCGCCGAGGCTCAACGCGAGCGCCGCCGCGGCATCGAGGAGCCGCGCGGCGTCCCGGAGCAGAGTGTCGGCATCGGCGTGGGCGCGGCGGATGTGATCGAGTACCCGGGATTTGGCGGTCACCGAGTCCGTATCCGGCGCCACGCGATCACACGCCATCGGGGCACGCTCGGAGGCGGCACGACGGCGCCGAGTCGGCGGCGGGGTGTCGGTGTCGGCGGCCGCCTCGCACGAGCCCGGCGCACCGACTTTGAAAGAATGCTGATATTCGATTCATACCCATACCTTCCTTCGGCATGGATAGCAGCCAAAGTCCTATAACGGTATGTTTTGGGTTTGAAGGCGGCTGTGAAGCTCGGCGTCTGCATCGACCGCTTTTCACCCGAGGATTGCTGAAAAACTCCACTTTTCACCGGTGCGCCGCATGATCGCGGATCAAGGATCATGGCAAGGTGGATCGCGGAAAGGTTCGCGAGCGGGTGGAGGCGCTGTGTCTTCGGAGCGGGACCGCCGTTCAACCGACGCGGACCACGTAGCGGCACCGCCGGCCCGGGTCCGGGACCCGGACGAGAAGTCCGACCCCGTCGAACTCCTCCTCGACATCACCTTCGTCTCCCTCCTCAACCAGACCAGCGGCCTCCTGCTCCACGACGGCGCGAAGGCCGGCACCCTGCACGCGGTGACCCTGCTCCTGGTCACCGTCCTGTTCTGGCAGATGGCGGCCGGCGCCACCGGCATCGTGCCCCTCGACGGCGTCCTGCGGGCGCTCTACCTGGCCAACACCGGCGCCTTCCTGCTCATGGCGGGCTCGGTCCACGAAGCCTTCACTCCCGCCCGCGGCCTGCTCCACGGCCCGCTCCTGTTCGGCTGCGCGACCACGGCCGCCGGCCTGTGTGCGCTCGGCATGTGGATCCACCTCGGCCTGGCCGACCGCCGCTGGCGCGGCAACGCAGGGCTTGTGGTCGCCCTCATGCTGACCATGACCGGCTTCACCTGGATCGCCGTCCTGCACGCGGGCTCCGGGGAGTCCGCCTGGCTCCTGGCCGGCTACGCCGTCGCCATGATCCTGTGCTCGCTGACCGCGATCCCCTTCCCGCGCCGCCTGGGCATCGGATCACGCGTCGACCACTGGGCCATCCACGGCGCCCGCGCCTACCGCGAGCGCTACACGACGGCCTACATCGTCGGCTGCTGCCTGTGCCTGGAGCTGCTGGAGATCGCGGCGCAGCGTGGCATCGGCGGACCAGGCCTGCCGGCCGGCATGCTGCTGCTGTTCGGCGCCTTCATCGTCGCCTGCCTGATGTACTGGCTGTACGAGCCGCTCGTCGACCCGGCGCGCCGCGTCGTGGACCCCCGCAACGTCGCGCTGAGTCAGTCCCGCAAGATGGCGCACAGCCTCGGCGACGTCTACGGCCACATGCTGATGTTCTGCGGGCTGGTCCTGGCCGCCGGAGGGATGCGCACGGCGTTCACGCAGACCGCGGGGCTGGAAGGCGCGCACAAGACCGCCGGGGTCTACGGGGTGTGGGGACCGGCCGTCGACGGTACGGCGCTGGCCTGCTTGTCCGGCGGCATCGCGATGTGCCTGCTGGGACAGGCCCTGTTCTCGGGGCTGACCGTCTGGCGTCCCGACGCGCCGCGGATCTGCGGCGCGTTGTGCGCCGCCGCGTTCTATCCGATGCTTCACGGCCGGCCGGTAGGCGTCGTGGTGTTGCTGCTTCTGGCTTTGGTGGCCGGTGTCTACCTCGTGGACCGACACCGTCGTGCGGCGGCCGCGCACGCGACCGGCCCCCAGCACTCGGTCTGCGGCTTCGAGCTCTTCTTCGACTTCATGACCGCTTTCACCTTCGCGCAGGTGGGAAGCCTGCTGCTTCGACATCCCGGCACCGGCGGCGCGTTGCGTGCGTTGCTCGTCCTGGCTGCCGTCTACTACTGCTGGACGGCGTTCTGCGCCGCCGCGAACGCCGGCCGTGCGGACCACGGACCGCTGCGGCGCCTGCACGTGGCCGCGCTGTTCGGACTGGTGCTGCTCGGTCTGGCGACGCCCGGCGCCTTCGCCGGCACGCATGTCGGCAGCCTGCTGTTGTTGTTCCTCGCGGCGTATCTCGTCGTCCGCCTCGGATCCGCCGCCACGCTGAGCCATCTGGGAGGCGCTGCCGCCACCCGCCGTGCGCTGCTCAGCGCGGGCTGCGGGCTGGGCGCCGCCGGATGCGTGGCCGCGGCGGTGCTGGTCGGCGGTCCGGCCGCGCCGGCGCTGTGGATCGGCGCCGCGGGCTGCGAAGCGGTGGCCGTCGGCGCCGCCGCGCGCGGCCGCAGTGCCGCGTCGGCCGGTCACCTCTCCGAGCGGTTCGCCTTCCTGGTCATCCTCGGGCTGGACATGTCCCTGAACGGTGTCGGCACCAGGTTCGCGGACACGCCGATCGGTCCGGTGCTCATCGCGGTGACGGCTATCGCCCTCGTCATCTGCGTCCTGATGTGGTGGCTGTACTTCGACACGCTGACGCACTACGCCGAGCACCGCCTGCACCACGCGGAGCCGCGTGTCCAGCACCGTTTCCGGCACCTGCACTACGACGGGCTGCATCTCGCGGTCGTGGCCGGCGTCGTGGCGTTCGGCGTCGGGCTGCGGTCCATCGCCGAGGACGTGGCCCGGGACGCGCACCCACCGTGGGGGCCGCGGCTGACCTCGGCCGAGGCGGCGGCGGTCGGGCTCGGGCTGGCCGCGTATCTCGCGGCGTCGTGCGCCATGTGGTTCGGGCTGAAGCGCCGGGCTGTGACGCCGTGGCTGTCGGTCGCCGCGACCGTGGCCGTGCTGCCGCTGGTGGTGGGACGTCCGGTGGTGCCGGCGCTGGCCGTGCTGGCCGGGGCCGCCGCGGTACCCGCGGTGGCGCACGCGATGACGCCGGCGAGCCGCGCGCACCGGCGGGCTGTGCACGAGGAGGTGCGGGCCGTGCATCCGGTCCGGGCACAGGCCGCGTAGCCGACCGCGTGTCGTTCATAAAGGGGACTTGTCAATAGGCGATGATGAAAGATGCCCGCATAGTCACGAGTCACGGGAGCCACCAGGCATGACCGGAATGACCGTCGCCACTCCGACCCGGCTCCGCCGCCTGCCGCAGCCCCCGGGGCTGCCGGGCACGCCGTCGCTGGGCTACGTCCTGTTCGCCACCCGCTGGTTGCAGGCCCCGCTGTACTTCGGCCTGGTGGTGGCGCAGGGCGTCTACGTCTTCCAGTTCTTCCACGAACTGCTTCCGCTGGTGCGGCAGGTGATCGAGGGAAAGCTGGAGGAGAGCGACGTCATGCTCACCGTCCTGAACCTGGTCGACGTGGTGATGATCGCCAACCTGCTGATCATGGTGATCGTCGGCGGCTACGAGACCTTCGTCTCCCGCATCGGCCTGGCTGGCCACCGCGACCAGCCGGAGTGGCTCTCGCACGTGAACTCCAACGTGCTGAAGGTCAAGCTGGCCACCGCGATCGTCGGCATCTCCTCGGTCCACCTGCTCCAGATGTTCGTCAACATCCAGCACACGACCTCGAAGGCGCTGCTCTGGGGCACCGTGGTCCACCTCGCCTTCGTCGTCTCGGCCCTGATCCTGGCGGTGATGGCGCACCTCATCGACCGCCACGACTACGACGACCACCCGGTGGCCGCGGCCGTCGAGCACGACGGCGCCGAAGAGGCACGGGCCTAGACGAGGCCTGGCTGCCGTGACGAGGTGGTCCGAATCCGGCCAGCCTTGGAATTAATAATTGATTAAATCTTGACCACCCCCACCCCCGGCGCAACACTCAGGACGCTGCCAATTCTCTTGCCAGCCTCCTGAGAAAGGCCGCCCCATGATCCGACAACGGCTCCGGCTGCTCGCCGCCGGCTGCGCCGCGTTCCTGGCCGCCGGCTTCCTGGCCGGCGGTGCGCTGGCCGCCCCCGTGCGCGCGGACTCCACCTCGATCACCGTCGACGGCACGCAGAGCGGGCGGACCTTCGACGGCGTCGGCGCGCTGAGCGCCGGCGCCAACTCGCGGCTGCTGTTCGACTACCCCGAACCGCAGCGTTCGCAGATCCTCGACTACCTGTTCAAGCCCGGTTACGGGGCGAGCCTGCAGATCCTCAAGGTCGAGGTCGGCGGCGACACCAACTCCACCGACGGCGCCGAGCCCAGCGCCCAGCACACGCCGAGCGACGCCGACTACAACCGCGGCTACGAGTGGTGGCTGATGGAGCAGGCCAAGGCGCGCAACCCGAACATCAAGTTCGTGGCGCTGGCTTGGGGAGCGCCGGGTTGGATCGGCGTCAACGATCCGGCCAACCCGCATCCCGGCCAGCCGTACTTCTGGTCCAGGGACATGATCGACTACTACGTGCACTGGATCGAGCACGCCAAATCAGACCACGGAATCACCATCGACAGCATCGGCGGCTGGAACGAGCGCGACTACGACAAGACCTGGTACGAGAACTTCCACGCCGCGCTGGTCGCCGCCGGGCTGAGCACCAAAATCATCGCCGCCGACAGCTTCACCTGGAACATAGCGAACGACCTGGCGTCCGACCCCGCCTTCTCCGCCGCGGTGGCCACGGTCGGCATGCACTACCCGTGCGGCTACCTGTCGGCCTACACCTCGTGTTCGAGCCCCGCGGCCGCGCAGAACCTGAAGCAGAATCTGTGGGCCAGCGAGAACGGCTCGGAGGACCTGAACGCCGGTCCGGCCGTGGCGCGGGCGATCAACCGGGACTACATCGACGGGAAGATGACGGCGTACATCAACTGGCCGCCGGTCGCCTCGATCTATCCCGACCAGACCTGGTCCCAGACCGGGCTGATGCTGGCGAACCAGCCGTGGGCCGGGTCGTACCAGCTGGGATCGGCGCTGTGGGCGACGGCCCAGACCACGCAGTTCACCGCGCCGGGCTGGCACTACATCGACAGCGCTTCGGGCTACTTGAGCGGGAGCGGTACCGGCGGCGACCCGCACAGCGGCAGCTACGACACCCTGGCCGCGCCGAACGGCACCGACTACTCGACCATCTTCGAGACGCTGGACGCTCCGGCCGCGCAGACCGTCACCATGACCGTGGCCGGCGGTCTGTCCACCGGGACCGTGCACATCTGGTCCAGCGACTTCACGACCGGTACCTACCTGACTCAGCAGGCTGACATCACCCCGAGCGGAGGCAGGTACACGCTGACCCTCCAGCCGGGCCGGGTGTACAGCGTCACGACCACGACCGGCCAGGGGCACGGCACCGCCGTCGGCAACGCCCGCGCGACCATGGCCCTGCCGTACAGCGACAGCTTCGACGAGTACGCCGCCGGCAAGGAAGCCCGCTACCTCGCCGACCAGCAGGGAGCGTTCGAGACGGTGCCGTGCGCGGGCCGTTCCGGCATGTGCGTGCGGCAGATGGCGACGTCCCAGCCGATCGAGTGGAACTCCGACAGCGACCCGTACGCGCTGCTCGGCGACGTGGACTGGTCCGACTACACGGTCGCCGCCGACGTGGACTTCGAGCAGGCCGGAAGCGCCGAGCTGATCGCCCGGGTCGATGCCCAGGGCGGTTCCCCGGCCCAGCTCGACGGCTACTACCTGGTCGTCGGCAGCGACGGCGGCTGGTCGATCGTGAAGAACAGCGTCAGGAACGGCCGCACGACGCTGGCCGGCGGCACCGTCGCCGCATCCGGCACCGGCGGCTGGCACCACCTGGCGCTCACCGTGCGGGGCTCGACGATCACCGCGGCGATGGACGGTACGACCCTGGGCACGGCCACCGACTCCTCCTACAGCCACGGCCAGATCGGCCTGGGCGCCGGCGGCTACCAGGCGGCGCAGTTCGACAACCTCTCGATCACCCCGACCGGCGGCGACTACGGCCAGATCTGGAACGGCGTGGCCAACGCCAACAGCGGCAAGCTGCTGGAGGTGCCCGGCGGCAGCGCGTCCGACGGCACGAACGTGGATCAGTGGGCTGACACCGGTGCGGGCTGGGAGCGGTGGGGGCTGGTCGGCGACGGCAGCGGCTACGTCAAGGTCGTCAACCAGAACGACGGCAAGGTGCTGGAGGACCCCGCCTTCGCCACCGCCGGCGGGACGATCCTGGATCAGTGGGCTGACAACGGCGGCGCGAACCAGCAGTGGCAGGCCCGGCAGAACGCCGACGGGACCGTCATGTTCGTCAACCGCACCAGCGCGCTGGTGGCCGCGGCCGCCGCCGCGGGGACGGCGAACGGCACGCCGGTGATCCAGTGGAGCGACCTCGGCACCTCCGAGCAGAAGTGGAACCTGGTCGCCGCGCCGGTCCCCGGCCGTACTTACGCCGTGGTCAACCGGGGCAGCGGCCTGGACCTGGAGGTCCCCGGCGGCAGCACGAGCGACGGCACCAAGGTCGACCAGTGGGCCGACCTCGGCGACCCGTGGGAGCGCTGGACGGTGCGATCGGTCGGCGGCGGCTATATCGAGCTGGTCAGCCCCAACAGCGGCAAGGTGCTCGACGACACCTACGGGTCCACGGCGTCCGGCAACCAGTTGGAGCAGTGGACTGACATCGGTGTCGGCAACGAGCACTGGGAACTGGTCCCGACCGGGGACGGCTACTACACGCTGCAGAACCAGACCAGCGGTCTGGTCGCCACCGTGTCGGGGAGCGGCGACGGGGCGATCGTCGTGCAGAGCGGACCGGCTGGGGCCGCCAGCGAATGGTCCTTCACAGTGTCCTGATGAAAAGCGGCCGGGTCCTGTTCGCGGACCCGGCCGACTACTTGACTACCTGTCTACCTGTCTACCTGTCTACCTGCATCTGTCTGACGATCTATCCGACCTTCTTCCAAGGCCCACCGGACGTACCCGGAGCCTGATTCCGTGTGTACCACTGCGCGCGATAGGTCCCGCCCTGGTAAGTGACCTGGTCACCGCTGTGGTAGACCGTGGTCGGGGTCCAGGGGGCGATGCCGTTCGGGCCCGGCGGGGCCTGCTCCTCCCACGGGCCGGTGACGTCGCCGGGGGTCTGGTCGCGGGTGTACCAGTCGGCCTTGAAGGTCTTGCCGTTGTAGACCGCCAGGTCGCCGGCGTTGAAGATGCGCGAGGGCGTCCACTGCGCCGTTCCGGCCTCCGTCAGGACGATCTCCTGCCAGGCGCCGGTCGGGCTGCCGGGGACCTCGTTCTTCGTGTAGTACGAGGCCACGTACTCGTTGCCCTTGTACGAGACCTTCGCCCCGGTGTTGTAGACCGCTGACGCGCTCCACGCCGGCGGCAGGCCGACCGTCACCACCAGCGTCTGGTACGCCGGGGTCAGCAGGTCGCTGCCGGAGTAGCCCACCGACAGCACGTGGTTCCCGGCGGCCAGGCCGACCGGCAGGGTGAACGTGGCCGTGCCGTCGGCCGCCAGGGTGGCGGTCCCGCGCGGCGTGGTGCCTTCCGTCAGGGTGACGGTGCCGGCGGCGGGCAGGCCCGGGGAGCTGACCGTCACCAACACCGCCGCGGCCGTGCCGTACTGCGGCGTGGTGGCCGTGGTGGTGATCGTCGGCGCGATCGGCGTGATGGCGGGGATCGTCAGGCGGCCGGTCGCCTCGACGTTGCCGGCCACGTCGGTCGAGCGGAAGGAGACGGTCTGGTCGGCGAATGTCGGCGGCACCGCGAACGGTGCCGCGTAGTCCGTCCAGGCGCCGCTCCCGACCTGGTACTGCGTCCCGGCCACTCCCGAGACGGCGTCGGTGGCCGTGAGGGTCACCGTCACCGGGGTGATGATGGTCGCCCCCGGCGCGAACGACGCCGTCGTGCTCGGCGCGGTCCGGTCGACCCGCACCGGCACCGAGACCGGGGCGGACGTCACCCCCGCGCCGTCCGTCGCACGGAACTGATACGTCCAGTTTCCGTCCGGTACGGCCAGCGGCGCGCTGTACGGCGTCCAGTCGCCGCCGCCACCCTTGCACTGGATGCTCGGCGCGGCGCCGGCGGTGTCGCCGGTCGCGGCGGCCGAGAGCGTCGGGCCCGAGATGTACCAGCCGTTCTTGCCGTCCGGCGCGCCGGGGCTGACCGAGGTGGTGACGACCGGCGGCGCGTCCGGCGCCGTGATGACGACGGTCGCCGACGCCGTCGCCGTGAACCCGTAGTCGTCCGTGCCGGTCACCGTCACCGGGTAGCTGCCGACCGTGCTCGCGTCGACCTTCGACAGGTCCGTGCCGACCACGCCGTGCACGTTGAGCGCCGCGACGAGGCCGTCGAGCACCGCCGCCTGGGTCAGACCGGGTCCGGCGACCGAGACGGAGGTGTGCGCCAGTGCGATCGTGATGACCGGCACCACCTGCACGGTCACCGCGACCGGGTCCGAGACGTAGCCGTTCTTGGACGCGGTCACCAGCACCGTGTAGTAGCCGACCGTGCCGAAGTCGACGTGGCTGGAGTCGACGGCGACGGCCGCGCCGACGGTGTCCGACGTGGCGCCGATGGCAGCGCTCAGGGCGTCGGCGCCGGGGCCGTGGCCCGCCTGGTACACCAGCGAGTTCTTGGCGACGCCGACCACCGGGGCCGGAGTCGTCGCCAGCGGCGTCCCGAGCGTGAACGTGGTGACGACCGCCTTGTGGTCGCTGGTCCATGCGTTCGCGTTGACGTCGGTCGCCGAAGGCCACCCCGCCACGAGCGTGTCGGACCCCAGCACGTGCAAATCAGCACCTGCATAGTCGACGTAGTCGATCCGGTCCTGCGGCTCGGCGGCGCCGGTGGCCGGGTTCGTCGCCACGATCGGCGACCACGTGTTGCCCGGAGCGGCTGCCGGATCGGCGTTGGCCGCCCGGAAGGAGTCCGTCAGGCCCGCTCCCGCCAGCGCGTCCGGCACCGGCCAGTCGACCGCGCCGACCGCGCAGTGCGAGGCGGCGGTGGCGGCGGTCCAGTCGGCGGCCGACGGCGAGGCGAGGTCGCCGAGGAACAGCACCGGAGTGGTCCCGGCCGCGGCGACGTCCGGCTTGATCTCGCCGGCGATCGCCTGGGCCTGTGCGTAGCGGGTGCTCGCCTGCTCCGCGGCCACGATCGCCGAAGCGGTGGTCCCGGGCGTCGCGCAGGCCTGCTCCGGACCGTAGGCGGTCTCGTCGAGCGCCGCGTCCCACACTCGGACGTTCCGCCCGCCGACGTCGACCGTCACGCCGACCGCGGGACTGGCGCTGCTCGCGGCCACGACACCGGAGGAGGAGATCGGATACGCCGAGACGATGCCGAGACCGCCGGCACCCTCGTAGTCGTACCAGCCGAGAGCCTGCGCGATCTGGTGCGCGACCTTGCCGCCGTCCTCCTGGACGCCGACGACGTCCAACCCGTTGGACGCGATGACCGTCAGGTCCTTCAGCAGCGAGTCGTCCACGTGCGTGCCGGCGTCCCAGAGGTTCCAGGTCGCCGCGGCCAGCTGCGGAGCGTCCCCGGCGGCCAGGACCGGTACCTCGACGGTGATCGACGACGTCACGGTCCCGTCGGTGGCCTGCACGGTGATCGTGCCAGGGTGCTGGGGCGCGGTGCCCGGCGCCGTGCCGCTCACCACACCGTGCGCGTCCACGGTCAGCCAGGAGTCACCGCCGGTCTTCGTGTACGAGGTGACGGCGTCGCCGTTCCACAGCCCGGCCAGCGGCTGCGACACCGCCGCGCTCACCCTGGCCTGCGGCGCGTGGAAGGTGTCGGTGACGAAGCCCGCGGCCACGGTCGGCACCGGCGGCTGCACGTCGACCGTCGACTCGTCGGGCAGCGCGCCGGCGGCCGGCTTGGTGGCGCTGTAGTCGTTGGCGATCTGCGCCGGCGTCAACGCCTGGTTGTAGAAGTCGAAGTCACTGACCAGGGCGTCCACGGACGCCGGGTAGGCGCCGGTGCCGTCCTGGCCGATGGTGAACGGCAGACCGGAGTTGAAATTGGTCGCCGAGGTGATCTGGCCGGCCGAGGACGTGGTGAACAGCGCGCCGTCGACGTAGTAGCTCATGGTCTGCGCGCCGCGGTCGACGACCACGGTGAGGTAGTGCCAGTTGCCCTGCAGGGTGGTCGGGCTCGTCGCGGAGTACTGACGCGTGACGTTGACCGGCTGGCCCCAGCAGGTGCGCGTCGTGGAGGTGCCGGAGATGTGGTAGAGCGAGATCCCCGCGTCGTAGCACGCGCCGGCGTCCTGGTTGCTCACCAGCGTGGTGTCGGAGGTCTCGCCGTACTCGCCCCACCAGGTGGAGAACGAGAAGCTGCCCGAGCCGTCGGTCAGACCGGCCACCTTCGGCAGCTGCACGAAGTTGCTGCCGCCGCTGACGTGCGCGACCAGGCCTGAGGAGAGCTTGCCGTACGTCGCAGTACCCTTCCACGCGCCGTCGTTGCCCTGCCCGGAGCTGTCGGTCACGACGCCGTTCTTGTCGGCGGCGAAGTCGTAGGAGACCACCGGGGCGACGGTGTCGCCGGGCGCGCGCAAGCGTCCCCAGACGGCGTAGAGCGTGACCGTTCCGCCGGCCGCCGGTGTCAGGTTGCTGACACTCTGGCCTCCGGTGTACGCCACCTTGCCGGCCGGCGTGGTCGCCCAGCCGAGGAAGCCGTAGCCGGTGCGGGCGAATCCGTTCGCGGTCAGGGCCGCGCTCCGGCCGTAGGTGAGCTGCTGCGCGGCGGTCGTCCCGCCGGTCGCGCCGTTGCCGTCGAAGGCGACAGAGTACTGATTCGGCGACGAGACGGCCTTGAGGACCACGTTCCCCGAGGGCATCGTGAAGGTGCCGTCGGCACCGACCGTCAGACCCGCGGGGGAGACGACCTGCCAGGCCGAGGAGTAGCCGGTCGCCGGGGTCGCGGTCAGGGTGACCGTGGAGCCGGGGGTGACCCAGCCGGCCGAAGCATCAGTGCTCGAACTCACGGCGACGTGGCTGTCGCCGGTCTCGGTCACCTGGAACGACCCGGCCGGAGCCCATCGGGCGTAGAGGGTGACGGTGCCGTTGGCGGCGGTGCTGAGGTTCTTGACGCTCGCCTGGTCGGCGTAGGTCAGCGCGCCGGTCGGCGTCGTGCTCCAGCCGATGAACTGCTTGCCGGTGAACGTGAACCCGTTCGCGCTCAACGGCGCGGCCTGGTCGTAGGTCATCGTCTGCGAGGCGGTCGCGCCGCCGTCCGCGCCGTTGCCGTTGTAGGCGACGGTGTAGGTGTTCGGCGTGAACGTGGCCTGGACGGTGACCGGGCTGCCCGGTGCGGTGAAGGTGCCGTCGGCGTTGACCGTCAGGGTGGGCGGCGTCACCGGGACCCACGCGTTGAACGTATAGCCGGCGGCCGGGGCCGCGGTCAGCGTGTCGGTCACGCCGGCGGCCGGGGCCAGGACGGCGGCGGTGCCGGAGCCGTGGCCGTCGTCGGTGACGGTCACCGGGAAGTGGGTCGCCGGGTTGGTCGCGGCGTAGTCGGCGGCGATCTGGTCGGCGCCGATGGCCTGGTTGTAGAAGGTGAAGTCGTCGACGAGCGCGTCGTCGGTGGCGCTGTAGGCACCGGTGCCGTCCTGGCCGATGCGGATCGGGTTGCCGGAGGCGAAGTTCGCGGCGACGGTTCCGGAGATCGTCGACGTGGACGAGGCCAGGACGCCGTCCACGTAGTAGCTGTAGGTGTGCGCCGTGCTGTCCTCGACCACCGCCAGGTAGTGCCAGCCGTTCTGGATCGAGGCGGTGCGGGTCGGGCTGTAGGTGCGGGTGCCGTTGACGCCGAAGCACGAGCGCTGCTGGTAGGTGCCGCTGAGGTGGTAGAAGGCGAAGCCGGCGTTGGTGCAGGCGGCGAAGTCCTGGTTGGCGACCAGCGGGGCGTCGGCCGTCTCGGCGGTGTCGTACCACCAGGTCTCGAAGGCGAAGCTGCCCGCGCCGTCGGTCTGGCCGGCGACCTTCGGCAGGGTCAGGAAGTTCTTGCCGGCGCTGATGTGCATCGCCTTGCCCGACACGCCGGCGGCGTAGGACGGGGTGCCGCTCCAGGTGCCGTCGTTGCCGTGGCCCGAGCGGTCCGGGACGGTGGTGCCGGTCGTGCCGGTCGTACCCGTCGGAGCGGCGTTGTCGAAGTCGTAGGACACCACCGGCAGGACGGCGTCGCGCGAGTCGTACGTCGGGTCGGCGGAAGCCGCGGGCGCCAGGCCCAGGGCCAGGCTGGCGACCGCGAGGGCGGTGGAGACGGCGGCGGCGGTGATGCGCCGTAACGCTTGTGGTGCACCTGTGGAGGTGCGTGGCCGAACGGCCATGAAGGGCTCCAAGAAAACGAGTCGGGTGGCGGAATCAGGCGGCGGTCTGCATCACAGGGCGGTCTGCGCGATGCGTCCCGCGTACCGGTGGTTCCAGCCGGTGCCGGTGTCGGCGGTCATGACGACGTCGTAGTAGCCGTCGGCGGTGGGCCAGGAGACCTTCGTGGACCCGCCCGGCGCGACCCAGAAGCTCTGGGTGCCGCCGACGTGGTCGTTGGCGGTCAGGGTGTAGTGGACCTGCTGGCGGCCGTCGTTGTGCAAGGTGATGGCCACGCTCGGGGCGGCGCCGGTGACCAGCGCGACGTCCACGCGCGGCACGCCGGCGTTGTTCTGCCCGGCCGGCAGCACGGTGCCGGCGTGGGAGCGGACGAAGCCGTCCGGACCGTAGATCGAGAAGGCGTAACGGCCCTGATACGCCGAGGCGTCCCAGGTGTAGGAGCGCGGCGCGGCGGCGGTGACGGTGAACGGCGTGTTGGCGAACGCCTTGTACTTGTCGGGGAAGACTTGCAGGCTCACGGCCTTGCCGGCCGGACCGCCGGCCAGGGTCATGGCCGCCGTGACCTTGCCGGTGGCGCGGTCCTCGGAGAACGTGCCGTGCGGGTGGAAGGACAGCGGACGCGGGCGCAGCGGCGGGTAGTCGTTCCACTGGTCGTCGGCGGGCACCTGGGTGGCGATCGTGCCGCCGGCCCGGGCGATCGCGACCAGCGCCGCGGTGTCCGGCAGCGAGGGCGTGCCCAGGACCGGGTGCGCGAAGTCGATCGCGCTGGTCAGGTCGCCGCTGATGGCCCGGCGCCAGCCCGTGATGGTGGTGCTCTGCGCGGGGGTGCCCATCGCGGCCGTCCACACTTCGAGGAAGCGGATGACCGAGGTGTGGTCGAAGACCTCGGAGTTCACCCAGCCGCCGCGGGTCCACGGCGAGACCAGCATCATCGGCACGCGCGCGCCGTAGCCGAGCGGGGTGCTCCCGGAGTACTCGCTCGCGGTACCGGGCTCCGGGAACGGCGGCAGGACGTGGTCGAAGTAGCCGTCGTTCTCGTCGAAGTTGAGGATCAGCAGCGTGTGGTTCCAGATGTCGGGGTTGCCCTGCAGGGCCTGGATCACGCGGTCGGTGTAGTGGGCGCCGTGCTCGGGGTTGGCCGAGGGGTGCTCGGACCACTCGTACGGCGCGACGATCCAAGAGACCTGCGGCAGCGGGTACTGCGCGCCGGGGGCGCAGGCGGCGATGAAGTCCTTCAGGACGCCGTTGAGGTTGGTGTCGCTGTCGTCGTTGGGCAGGCCGTCCGGCGCGTACGAGAAGGAGTTGGCGCGCCACACCAGGCCGGTGCCGGGGGCGGTCTTCACCGGGTCGGCGAGGTTCGCCGCGCTCGGGGTGAAGGTGGAGAAACCGCGGATCGGGCTGTCCTCGTAGTCGCCGCGCCAGCCGTCGCCGTTGTTGTTGTCGGTGTAGACGCGCCAGGAGACCCCGGCGTTCTGCAGCGCCTCGGGGTAGGTCTGCCAGCCGCGGTTGCCCGAGGTCTCGCCGCCGTTGGCGGTGACGCCGTTCGAGGTGCCGGTCCACAGGTAGAGGCGGTTCGGCGTGGTCGGGCCCATGATCGAGCAGTGGTAGTTGTCGCAGAGGGTGTAGTTGCTGGCCAGCGACCACTGCCAGGGGATCTCCTCGCCCGTGAGGTGGTTCATGGTGGCGCTGCCCTTGGCCGGGACCCAGTTGTTGTACCGGCCGCCGTTCCAGGCGGCGGTGCCCGAGCCGTAGCCGTGGTCCAGGCCGGTGGTGGTCTGGGCGACGGTGGTGACGTGGTTCGGCTTGACCACGCCGGAGCCGTTGGGCTGGGAGAAGACGTCGGTGCCGTTCGGGAAGCGCAGGGCCTGCTTGTCGTCGAAGCCGCGGACGCCGGGCATCGCGCCGTAGTAGTGGTCGAAGGCGCGGTTCTCCTGCATCAGGATCACGACGTGCTTGAGGTCGGCCATGGAGCCGGTGAAGCCTTCGGGGAGGACGTAGGTGGCGCCGGTCTTCCCGGCGGCGCTTCCCGCGACGCCGGTGGTGGTGGCGGCGCCGGCGCTGTCGGTGGCGGCCCAGGCGGCGCCGCCACCGGCCGCGGCGGTCGCGCCGCCGAGCAGCCCCATGGCTTTGAGCATCCCGCGTCGCGACAGACCCGATCGCAGAATCTGCTCCGGGACCTGGATTTCCTGGGGCTCGTGGTCGGTGGTCATCGAACACTCCTGGTGCGGGTGAGCTGGCACGGGCTTACAGGCGCCGATGAAAAGCGGATCGGGTGAATGCCCTGTGAACAGGGCCCGTCGCGTCGTGGACGCGGACCGCGCGCGGCCCGATCCGGTCGCCGACTGCGCGCACTGGGCCGCGCCCGGCGGCCGCGCCGCTACCTGCCGTGGTCAGTCGCGCGGCGAGAGCAACGTCCGCGTGGCGTCGCCGGCCCGGACGTCGAAGGCCACGGCGTCGGCGGCGTAGCGGTCGACCGCGACCTCGACGACCCGGCCGGCGGGCGTCACGCTCGTCCGGCTGACCTGCAGCAGCGGACTCGACCGGCGGACGTCCAGCAACCGCGCGTCGGCGCTGGAGGCGGCGATCGCCTCGATGCGGTGCTCGCCCAGCAGGACCGGGACGCCGGCGGCCTCGAGCGCGTCGAAGATGGAGGGGACGTCGTCGGGCAGCCCGGCCACCACCGAGGCCACCCACGGCGCCCACGTGGAGCGCTCGGCCATGGCGGGGCGCCCGTCGAGCGCGCGCACCCGGACGAAGCGCAGCACCTGCTCGCCCTGGCCGATGCCGAGCAGCCGCGCCTCCCGACCGGTCGCACCGCCGGTCTCCCGCCCCACGATCCGGCTGCCGAACCCGCGGCCCTGCTCGGTCGCCCACCGCGAGAACGAACGCAGCTCGCCCACGGTCTGCACCTGGTGTCCGGCATGCACGACCCACCCGGAATTCGGCCGCGACACCAGCACCCCGCGCCGGGCCAGCGCGGCCAAGGCGGTCCGCACCCGAGCGCGCGTGGTGCCGTACCCGTCGGCGAGCGCCTGCTCACTGGGCAGCCGCCGCCCGGCGGGGTACTCGCCGCCGGCGATGCGCCGTTCGAGATCGGCGGCGATCTCGGCGGGTTCCCTCCCCGGGCTCCCCGAAGCCGGACCGGTGGGCGTCACGAGGCACGTCCTGGTTGATGATCGGTTTTGCGTTCGTACGGGGGGAGGCTACCGGACGGGGGTTGCGGGGCGGGGCCGGAGACGTTCCGCGGGCCCCGGCCAGCAGCGTTGCGGCCTCAAGCCTCGGTGACGTCGTCCAGGCGGATCGAGGCCCCGCGCCTGCCGATCAGCGGGATCTTCCCGACCACGCCGTCGGCCTCGACCACCGCGCGCATGCTGAGCTCCGCGCCGATGGCCGTGGCCGCCGCCGGGAGGGTGAGCAGCAGGCGCAGCTGGCGGTCCAGGTGCAGGGGGCTTCCGTCGCGGGCGGTGAAGTCCCAGATCGCATAGGTCAGGTCGATGCCGGAGGACGTGACGGTGGGGTAGTACACGTCCTTCTCGGTGGTGTAGGTGCCGGCGGCGTCCGCCTTGATGGGCAGGTGCGTGGTGCTGAAGGACAGGCCGCCGTGGTAGGTGGTGGTGATCTTCACCGGATGGTCGCTGATCTTCTCGCGCGGCACCAGATCGCTGATTTTCGCGCCGGCGGTGCCGGAAAGGTCGATCGTGACGTGGACCCAGCGGAAGTGGCACGAAGGGTGCGCGTGGGCGACGCAGCGCAAGGGGACGTCGACGACGTCCAGCCCCTGGTGCGCGTCGGGGTGCCGGGTGGCCTTGTCCCGGACCAGCGCCAAGCGGTTCGCGCGCGCGAGCAGCCGCACCTGCTCGTCGACGGCGGCCGAGTCGGCGCGTTCGGTGACCGCGTCGTCGTCGACGTCCAGGGCCATGTCGGCCCAGACCGACTCGCCCGGTCCGGTCACGGAGTCGAACACTGATTCAGTCATGGTGGCTACCTCCACGAGCCGACGGGGACGAAACCGCCCCAGTGGTAAAGATGGTCCAGGCCGGGCCGGGACCGGATGTCGAGGACCGCGCCGCGCAGCGCGTCGGCCGGGCCGAGGCCCGCCGCTCCTGCCGCTCCCGCCGTTCTCGCCGTCCCTGCCGTTCCCGGCGTGCCGGTGCGCAGCCGGTGGAAGGCGGTGAGCAGCTCGCGGGTCGAGTCGTCGGCGACCCGCCACTGGCTGGCGAGGATCGTGGTCACCCCGCTGAGCAACAGGGCCCTGATGAACCCGGCGTGTTCCTCGCCGGGCAGCTGCTCGCTGACACCGGTCTGGCATCCGCTCAGCACCACCAGCCGCGCGGCGCTGCGCACCGGCAGCAGATCGGCGGCGCGCAGCGTGGCCCGGTCGGCGAGTTCCATGAACGAGTCGAATCCGTCGGCGGCCGAGACGCGGCCGTGCCCGGCGATGTGGACCACGGCGGCGGAGGCGAGCGCGGCCAGGACCGGTTCACGGCGGACGTCCGGCCCGAGCACAGGCTTCACGCCGAGCTGGCGTGCCACGTCCACGGCCTCCTGGCGCGCGCTGGGAAGCGTGCCGCGCGGGTCGCCGAAGACGGCTGCCGTCCGCTCCGGCCCACGGCCGCCGGTGAGGGTGTGCCGCAAGGCCGCGGCTGCCGGGATGTAGCACACGGGGTTGCGCACGATCAGTGGCACGTCGTCGATCGGAAGCGTGTGCAGCGGAAGGTCGTTCAACGCCCCGTGCGGGGCGAGGTAGACCACGTCGTCGGGCCGGGCGAAGGCCGCCAACGGTTCGACGAGCCCTGCGAAACGGTGCCATGCGGCCAGCCCGCCGTCCGCCAGGTCCTGCGCCATCATCCGCACGCCGCCGGGAACGCCGAACGTGACCCCCGCGAAGCTCCGCAGCGCGGCGTGGTCCAACGGCACGTCCACGACGTGTGGC
This sequence comes from Catenulispora sp. EB89, assembly GCF_041261445.1. NCBI lineage: Bacteria > Bacillati > Actinomycetota > Actinomycetes > Catenulisporales > Catenulisporaceae > Catenulispora > Catenulispora sp. EB89. Next base: position 83,431 of record NZ_JBGCCU010000026.1, on the reverse strand, counting down.
CGGCTGTGCCGCGGCGAGGCGAGGAACATCAGGGTTCGTCGCGGCGTGCACAGGTACTGGGCCAGCACGATGCGGCGCCCGGTCGCGGCTTCCTCCGCTTCCAGCAGGGCCCTGATTTCGCCGAACTCCGCGGGCGCCGAGCGCTTCGCGGCGAGTCGGCGGGCTTCCGGAGTCGTCCGTGCGGCGTCGGCGTCATTGGTGTCCTCGGTGTCCTCGGTGGCATCGGCCCGCGGCGGCTCGCCGAGCGCGTCGAGCAGGGCGCGTCCCTTCGCCCGCTCCAGCCACAGCCACGCGGCGGCGCCGTCCCCACGCACGTCCCAGGCCAGCTGGAACGCCTGCTCGTAGAACGTCTGCTTGTCGGCCGCGAAGGACGACCAGACCTGCTGTCGGCGTCCGGCTGCGCCGTGTTCCGAGGAGCGGCGCAGATAGTCGATCTCCTCCGACACGGTCTCCAGCAGCTCCGATGCCCGGGCGACACGTTCCTCGAGGCTCGGCGACACTCCGTCCGGATGGGGCCAGCGCAGGGCCTCGATATCGCACAGCGCGCGATGGAACGTCACCTGCCACACGAAGGGACGCAACCCCGTCTGCCGGTAGAGGTCGAGGGACTTCTCCAGCCGGTCCGCAGCGATGTCGTACGTCTCGGGGCCGGCCCTTCTCGCCACGGTGATGAGCGTCAGACCCTGGTGGCACAGGATCGCCGCGAGCTGAGGGAGCAGACCGCAGGTCCGCGCGACGTGTTCGGCCCGGGTCAGCCAGTGGCCGCACTGGTCCCAGTCCGCGGCGAACATCGCCGCCTGACCGCGGAACTCGTACAGGTTGACGAGTTCGCTGCGTGCCGCCAGCGTGCGCTGAGCGGACAGGATCGCCTCGGCCTTGTCGAAGTCGCGCAGAACCGCGTCGTCGACGAGCGGCACGGCCCCGGCGGCGTGCCGGGCGACCACCCGGCCCCAGGCGGCCTGTGCCAGGTAGCGGCTCTGTTCGGCAAACGTCTCCGCGTCCTGGGCCAGGTCCGCCGCCTGCGCGAGCAACGCCGCGGCCCGGTCGGGGTCCTCGGTGGTCAGCAAAGTGGCCGCCACACTCAGCGCTTCGGTGAGGGCGAACGTCGCGCCGGTCTCGGCAAGTGTCGCCACGACCGTCTCCAGGCGTTCGAGCGCCTCGGCTTTCAGCCCCACCGAGCTCGCCGTCGTCGCGGCCAGGACCAGGCTCGCCAGCGGGAACGCCCCCGCACCGTCGCCACTCCCTGCGACGCGACCGCTGCTCTCCAACAGCGGCCCCGCGATCCCGGCTTCCCCGGCGCGCAGGGCGTCGTGCGCCTCGCCCAGGGCCCGCACCTCGATGCCGAGCGTGACCCCGCTGGCCAACGCCAGAATCCCCGCCCGCTCCGACGCACGCCGGGCCGCGTCGGGGTCGCCGCGCAGCGTGTGCCACGTGCTCAGCGCGGCCCACACCGGCTGCTCGCCCAAGGGATTGTCGGCCTCGGCGAAGCCCCGCGCCGCCGTCTCGGCGAACGCCAGCCCGTCCTCGGACCCGTAGGCCAGAAGCAGCAGCCCGACGGCCGAGGCGACCTTCGCCTCCCCGAACGCGTGCCCCGCCGCCGCGAAATCGGCCTCGGCCCCTTCGAACTCGGCGACCATCGGCGCGAAGTCGTACCCCGAGGGGTCGTCCAGGAAGTCGCGGAACGCGAGCGCGGCCACCGCGAGCCGAACTTCGGCCGCGGCGATTCGCAGCCCGTGCGTGCGCGCCAACGTCCCGGCCCTGTGCAGCAGCTCCAGAGCAGTCGCGCGTTCAGCGGCCCGACCGGCCGCACCGATCGCCGCCGCCCGGCGCAACGTGTCGGCCGCGTCCCGGACCAGACCGGTGGACCGGTAGACCTCGGCGGCGTGTGCCATCCGACGCATGCTCTCGACCCGCGAATCAGTACCCTTACCACCCCGCACCTGCCGCACGGTCCAGGCCCGGGCGCTCAAATCGACCGCCAGCGCCGCCACGGGGCCGTCAGGGCTCGCGGCGGCGCCGGCGCACAGCCGGTCGAACTCGTCGAGCCGCGCCATCACATCGGCATCCGGCTCGGCGTACAAGGCCAGGAACTCGCTCCACAACCCGAGACGGCAGCCGGGATCCGCATCCGAGAGCAGCCGTCGTGCCATCTCATGGGCGTCGCGGACGTAGCCCTGCTCGAACCGATTCCGCACGCACAACAGATCGACTTCACCCCGGGCCGCCGAGCCGGCCGCGACCTCCCCGACGACGACCTCCTCGGCCGCGCGCGCGAGTTCAGCGTGGCGTCCTTGCTCCGCCAGAACCCTGAGACGCTCCAGGTCGGTCACCCGCGTCATGGTACGCCGCCGGTGTCCGCATCGGCGGCGATGAGATCGACAAGAAGAAACACCTCACGAATTGTGCCGAATCGTCGGCGCCCTGACGGATGGCGGAAAAGGCTCCAGAAAGCCATAACCGAGCGGTTGCCCGCCAACCCGCACATAGGTCGGGGGCGCCAAGTTCTGCATCCTTTGGCCGGAAACAGCCAATAGCCATATGCGGAAGCCACGATAATCGTTATCAAGCGACACCTGGGTTCGAACGGCGCCCCGGAAGGCATAGCCGGGCATTCATTAGGGGTAATCCCTGCTGTTCTGCCATGGCGCCAACCTGGCGCTCCCGCCGCGTGCACCGGTCGCCGATCGCTGCGTACGGTCGATCATCCGCAGCTCAACCCGGGTGTATCTGGGGCCGTGCGGACGGCTCCGGGCAGCTCGGAGTCGCGGCGGTGATGTGCGGGTGCTGATGGAATCCGCACCCGGCCGTCCGTCAGATCCCTCAAGATCTGCTTTTTCGTACGGCCCGGCCCGTGGCATATTTCTTTTGACAATGATCGATTGGCGCGGCGGCTTCGGAACATGGATCTTGGCGCGCCTTGCGGGTATTGCCAGCGGTGGTATGGTCTCACTTCCGAGTTCGGTGTAACTTTCGGTGTGCCAAGTCTGGGCTGGGCTTATGGCATTCGGGTTGTAGGGGGTTGGATGCCGCTCTTTCGTGTTCTCCGGGCATTCGCTGCGGTGTTCGAAGGGATATTCTCGGGGCGTCCTGCCGATGATTCCCGGCATTCTCCGGCGCCTTCCGGGACGCGTGCTCCGCTGAGCAGGCTGACGGTTGTCGCCATCTTGATGCTCACGAGCCTCGTCGCCGTCGGGGCCGGTGCCGGCCCGGCGTCGGCGGCCGGCCGGCCGCGCTCCGACCCCGGGCCCACAGGCTCCGCCGCCGGCCTGGCGCCGGCGAACATCGTCATCGCGGTCGACGAGTCCGGCAGCATCACGCCGGACAAGATGGCGCAGGAGAAGGCCGCTGCCACCTCGATCCTCTACGACGAGTTCAACCAACAGTCCTCGGTGGAGGTGATCGGGTTCGGCGGGCGCGACGAATACGAGTCGGCCACCAACCCGCAGGCGCCGACGATCTGCCCGATGACGCCGCTGAGCACTCCGGTCCAGCGCGGTTCCGTGGCGACCTGCGTGTCCGGTCTGGCTCGCCGCAGCGACCAGGAAGGGAACAACACGGACTTCAACGCGGTGCTCGATCAGGCGGTCACCGATCTGCGGAACGCGCCCGCCAGCTACCAGCGTCTGGTGTTCCTGCTCACCGACGGCGTGATGCAGGTCTACAACCCCAACGCCGGTTCCGACGACGCCACCCGGCTGGCCCGGGCGATCCTGACCAACCAGACGATCCCCGACGCGCTCGCCGCGCACGTCTCCATCTGGGGGCTCGGCTTCGGCACGGACGCGAAGCTCGACGACCTGACGCCCATGGCCCAGCACAGCTATCAGGATCAGTGTGCTGCCAACCGTGCTCAACTGGTCCCCGACGTCTCCGAGACGCGGACGACGCTCCTGGCGCAGTTCTTCGCGTCCGCCCGGTGCGCGGTCTTCAAGAACGGGAACCTGGTACCGCTGTCCTCGGGCAGCACCGTCGACGTCCCCGTGGACATCCCGGTCATCGCCACCTCCGGGGCGATCGAGGTGCTCACCGGCGATCCGCAGGACAAGGTCGTCTTCGAGGATCCGCACCAGAATCCGGTCCCGACGACCGACACCGTCGGTGCGACCCACTACGAGCTCGAGGGTTCCGGCGGCGTCATCCAGACGCTGCAGATCACCAATCCGCCGCCCGGCACGTGGCATGTCGTCATCAGCGCACCGGCCGGCTCCCCCGTCCAGTCCGTGGCCGCCGACGTGCTGTGGCAGGGCCGTCTGACCTCCGACATCGTCGTCGACGGCGACGCCGTGCCCGGTCAGCCCGTCGCGGTGGACGTCGAGCTGATAGCCAGCCGGGACGGCGCGCTCACCGCCGACGCCCTGAAGGACGTCAAGGTCGTCGCGGGGATGAGCGGCACCGGGTTCGATCCGGTGTCCACGCCGTTGCAGGCCGACTCCGGCCGGCCGGGCCTGTACCACGGGAGCATCACGGTCCCGCCGAGCGCGACCGGCGGTCTGACGCTCACCGGCCTGGTGACCGGACCTGGCGTCGCGGCTCAGCAGAACGTCTCCTACCCGCAGCTGCGCGTACCCGGCGCGGGCAGCGTGAACGCCAACTTCATCATCGGGTCGACGACCGTGCATCCCGGCGACGACTTCACCGTCATGCTGCAGCTGGAGAACCAGTCCGGCCGAGCTCACACCGTGACCGTCGAGCTCCAGGACGCACAACCCGGCGTCACCCTCCGCCAGCCCACGGTGTCGTTGTCGTCGGACTCCGGCGTCCGCCCGCCGGTGCCGTTGACCATCCACGTCGACCGGGCCGTCCGTCCCGGCCGGATCTCCGGGGCGCTCACGGCGACCGACACCGACACCAAGCAGCAGTACACGTCCCGCTTCCTGCCGGTGGACATCGTGCCTCCGCCGTCGTTCGTACAGAAGTACGGCCTGTGGCTCGCCCTCGGCCTGGGGCTGCTCGTCGCAGTGGTCTTCGCTGTCGCCTGGGCGATCCGCAGCCGGCTGCGCGGAGGGGATGTCCGGGACATCACGATGACGCTGTTCGACCGCTACGGCGACATCTACGAACAGCTGCCCGCCCCCAGCGTCCCGGCGACCCGCTTCCCCTTCGGGCTGGTAGGAGTCGGCGACGAGGGCCAGGGCCGGCTGGTCCGGGTCGGCGGCGTGCAGTGGGTCGCCCGCCGCCGTCGCAACGGCCTGATGGTGAGCAGCGAGGGCCGGGATCCCGCGGTGCTCTACGTCGGCGACCGCATCGCCCTGAGCGAGGACATCAACCTGGGCTACGAAGACCGTCGCGTCCGTCAGGACCGGACGGGGCTGCTCGATCGGTTGCTCGGGGGCCGCGACCCGGGGACCGCCGCCGATCCGGGCGAGGATCCCCAGACGCCCGAAGTCGTCTGATCGCCCGCTCCGCTGTTCCGACGCTGTTCTGACGCTGTACCGACGCGATCCCGATGCGAGGGGGTACCCACCTTGAAGCTCACCACGCCGATGCTCTACGTCGGCCTCGGCGGCACCGGCTGCCTGATCGGCACTGAACTCGAACGACGGCTGCGGGACGAGCTGTGCGGCCCCGACGGGACCGCGCTGCTGCGCGACGACCAGACCATGCGCCCGTTCCAGCTGCCCGGTTTCCTGCAGTTCGTCTACGCCGACCTCAACGAGGCCGAGCTCAGCAAGGTCCGGAGCCGGAGCGTGCCGACCGAGGAACACCTCGTGGCGGCGAGCATGACCCAGCACTTCGCCAACAAGCTGGTGCCGCACCGCTTCCACAGCTACCCCGACGTGGCGCTGGCGCTGCGAACCGGTGCCGCGGCCGAGACCAAGGACTGGCTGCCGCCCCAGGTCGGCGAACCGCGGGTGGCGCCACTGGTCCGGGGCGCCGGACAGCTGCCCACGGTCGGGCGGGCCGCGTTGTTCGAGACCATCCGCTCCGGGATCAGCGCCATCCACGAGCCGCTGAACGAAGCGCTCATCGGCATCGCCCAGTCCGCCGGGGTCATCGACCGGGCCGGCGGCGAGGCGCGCGCGGTGGGCACCTGCGACGTGTTCGTCGGCTTCTCCATAGCCGGCGGCACCGGAGCGGGGATCTTTTACGACTTCCTGCACATCATCGGCGAGCGGTTCGCCGCCAACGGGTTCAAGGCGCAGATCCACCCGCTGGTGCTGATGCCCTCGGCCTTCCTCGCCGAGGAGGGCGGCGGCCGGCGCGCGCAGCTCAACGCCGCCACCTCGATGCTGGACTTGTTCCGGCTGGTCGACGACCAGAACTCGCCGGGTGCCTCGCACTGGCTGGGGGACCGGCGGATCACCGACGCCTCCGCCCTGAACAACGTCATCATGGTCGAGGGCCGCAACAGCCTGCGCGACGCCGCCAGCGAGCGGGTCTCGGTGGCGTATCCGGACGCGAAGATCACCCTGGACCCGGCCACGGTCCAGACCGCCTTCCTGTTCAGCCAGACCGTCGCCATCCAGCGCGACGACCTGCACCGCTCGATCGTCTCCTTCATCCTGTCGATGATCGGCACCGAGCACGAGCCGGCGAGCTCCGACGCGCCGGCTCCGGAGCAGGTCTACCAGTCGTTCGCCGCGGACTTCATCAACCAGGGCGTGGAGCGGCAGACCGCCTCCTACGCCGGCATCGGGCTGCGCCCGGTGTCCACCAGCCTGGTCGCCTCGATGACCGTGCCGGTCGACGACCTGGCCGACATCGTCAGCTCGCGGCTGCTGGCCCGAGCGGTCGACGAACTGTCCGGGGCGCCCGGCGGCGGGACCGAGCGCAACCGGGAACTGATCGAGGCCTTCTTCGCCTCCTGCGGTCTGGAGGAGCTCCGGGTCCGCGAGCCAGAACCCTTCCAGGAGCCCGCGCCGGTCCGCGGCACGCAGGCGGTGCTGCGGACGCTGCACACCCGGGTCAACACGATGGACAGCCGGCTGCCGGTGCTGGCCGGACGGCTGCGCGCGATCGCGCCGCGTCTGGCCCGCGACTTCGACTACCGGCGGGGCGTGCGCGAGGCCCTGACCGCCATGGACCCATTCCGGCTGCAGCGCGTGGCGCTGGGCGACCAGCAACTGCTCGAACCGGCCGACCGGGTCGGCTTCGTCGGCTCGCTGGAGGCCCGGCGGCAGGCGCCGGTCCCGCCGGCCGGCATAACCATGGCCCCGCCGCCGGTCGCCACGCCGACCCGGCGCCTGTTCCGCGGGCTGGACTGGACCGATCCGGACGTCCGCGCCCAGATGGCCAAGCAGGACAAGTGGTACAAGTGGCGGGCCGAGTCGCTGTGGAACAACGCCTGGGGCGACGTGTCGGTGATCTGGGATCCCCGGGTGCTCCGGCTGCGGGCCGAGGTCACGGGACTGGCCTCGGCGTTCCTGACGCACGCGCGGTCCGAGCCCGACGCGTTCCGCCAGCGCACCTCCGAGCTGTACCGCAGGCGGGGCGGGATCACCTACCTGCTGCCGCCGATCGGCGACCTCGACGTGTTCTACCGGTCGGTGGTGCGCCGCTTCCTGGCCCGGCCCGAACTCAACCTGCGGCCCACCTCGACCGAGGCCGAGATCGTCGCCGGGCTGCTCGGCAGCCAGGGCTGGCGCCACGCCTACGACCAGATCAGCCCGGACAGCACGGCCGAGAACCGCTACGACGCCGCGGTGCAGTACGTGCGCAACATCCTCAAGCAGCAGGTCAAGGTGCTGTTCGTGACCCGCGGGATGTCCGGCGAGGAACAGCCGCTGCTGCCGTCGCTGCGGGACCTGCTGGCCCGGTCGGCCGGCAAGGAGGGGCCGACGGTCGGCGAGGGCGACCTGACCACCTTCCAGCAGCAGCTGGCGAGCATGCTGCCGGCCTCCTTCGTCCCGGCCGGATCCGGCCAGCTGAAGGTCCTGGTCGCCTACCCGGCCGGCGCGAAGGACGCGCTCGTCGAGCAGCACATCCAGAAGAAGCTGAACTTCCCCGAAGAACCGAGCCAGGCGGTGCAGTTCCGCGCGGTGGACGCCGAATCGGTGACGATCGTGCTGTTCCGCACCTCGATGGGCCTGGCCGACGTGCCCGAGCTGCGCCAGATCCTGGCGCACTGGAACAAGGCCCTGCACAACGAGCAGAACCAGGACTTCCTGGCCTGGCGGCAGCGGCTGGGCTACAACTACCGGCACCTGGCCAGCACGCGCGCCGACCGGCAGCTGATCATGCACCACCTGCTGTGCGCGATGTGGAACGGCCAGGTCACCGTCGAGGGGCGCAGGAGCTCCCCGGACCACGTCATCATCTCCTTGCCGGGGGACCAGCCGGTGTCCGTGCGGCTGGCCGTGACCGGCTACGGCAACACCTCCTCCTGGGCCGATCTGATCTCGGCCTACGAACGGTGGATCTTCTCCAACGACGCCCAGGAAGAACAGATCCGGCCGGAGTTCTGCGAGCGCCTGATGCGGACCCTGCCGGCGAACCTGCACAGCCGTCCGAACCCGTCGGCCCTGTACACGTGGTTCATGACCCGGCTGAAGCCGCATCAGACCAAGGCGCTCGACGCCTGGCTGGCCATCGCCCCGGTCGGTTCCCGCACCTGGATCAAGGAGCTGCGGGAGTTCTGGACGGACACCGTCGAGCAGGCGGACGCGCTGGAGTTCCAGGAAGCCGCCAGCAGCCCGCTGAACAGCCTGCGCGCCATGTTCAAGGGCCACCGCGAGGGCTGGGGCGCCGGCCACCCGGCGGACGATCTGGAGTCCCTCGACGAGGACGAGGACGGCTGGGACGACGATCACTACGGCACGGATCCGGGGAGGTCCGACCGGTGACCGTGACCCAGGAAGTGGCGCTGATCGACCTGACCAGCACCGACATCCGAGCCCTGCTGGCCCGCCGGTTCTCCGACACCTTGGCGGACCTCGCCGGCGGCGCGCATTCCGGCACCGGCACCGCCCAGGTCCTGCTGCTGGTCGTGGACCGGGCCCGGGACCTGACGCAGCACGCGCCGGTGTACGAGCACATCTTCAGCGCCAACATCGACGTCCCGGTGGTGTGCGTGGCGCTCGGGCCGATGGGCGCCGACGGCATCCTGCACCGGCCGGACCTGCTGGGCCGGCACGAGAAGACCGCGACGCTGTGGCTGGCCGACGCGCAGGGTGTCGCGTGGGGCATGGAGACCAGCGTCGCCAGCGCCGTCCACGGCGGCGCCGGCTCCGGCCGGGTGGCGGCCACGCCGCCGGCCCTGCTGGACGCGCTGCGCCGCCCTGAGGTCTTCCGGGCGGTGATCGAGGCCGCCGGGGGCATGCCGGCGCGCGCGGCGAGTCCCGGGCTGCGGGCGGTGCGGGCCCAGATCAGCGCCGACCGTTTTCACAGCGGCGTGGCCGCGGCGCTGGCCCGGCTGACGCGCCAGGACGGCTCCTGGACGCGCAAACCGGTCGCGCTGCGGGTCGCCGATCCGGCCGTCGGCGGCGCGGCCGGACCCGCCGTGATCCGGATCGGGGGCCGGGTCGACAAGCACTACCAGGCGGCGCACGAGGCGGCATTGGAGGCGCGGGCCGTCGTCGATCAATGGCACGGCGACCTGCCGGCGACCATGCGCCGCGCCGCGCAGGCGCTGCGGGCGCTGAGCGCGGACGCCGAGGAGGTCATCGACCTCATCGATCCCCGGGACACCCCGGATCCCGAGTACCGGGCCGGCTTCGAGCTGCTGGGCCTGGAGACCGCCGCGGCCCCGCCGGCCGGGCCGAACCCCGCGCTGGAGGAGCTGGCGGCCGCCGGGTTCGCCTCGTTCGACGAGCGCGGGGCGCTGCCGGTGCTGGCCGACCGGCTGCGCGCGGTGGCCGACCGGTTCGGCGGCGACGCCCGGGAGCAGTACCGTCGCCGGCTGCGGCCCGAGGAGGTCGAAGCGACCGCCGCCCGCATGGAGAACGTCGGCCCGGTCTCGGTCGGCCGGTGGACTCCCGGGCTCTCCTACCTCCTGGCTCTGTGCGCGGCGTTGGCCGGGGTGCTGTGCATCGGCTCCACGGTCCCGGCCGCCGCCGTCACCTTGGCGGCCGGCTGGGGTGCGGCCGCCTGGTACGGAAGCCGGATGCGGCGGATCGGGCTCGGCGTGGTCGCGGTCCGGCAGACGGTGCTTCTGGGGGCGGCGGTGACGGTCGGCGCCGCGGCGGGGACCGGAGCGATGGTCGGCAGCGGCTGGTCCGGGCTGCCGGGCGCGCTCGGCATCGCCCTGGGCGTCGCCATCGACCTCCTACTCGTCGGGATCGTGTCGCAGACCTGGACCCGGCTGCTGATCGCGAACATGCGCCGGCACACGACGGTCGTCGGCCTGGGGGTCATGGTCGACCAGGTGCGCGCGGTCATCGAGGAAGTGGCGCGGGTCGGCCGGCGGGCCGCCGAGCGGCAGTACGAGGTCTGCGACTACGCCCGGGTGCTGGCCGCCGTCGTCGGCGACATCGGTAAGGAGCTGGAAGCCGGTCCCGAGCCGGACCCGCAGGACGGCTCCGCACCTCCGGCCGCGGATCTGGCCGGCATCGACGCCGTGACGTCCCAGCAGCTCCAGGCCCAGATATCAGAGGTCGACGAGATCGTGCTCGGCGACCTCAGCGACGCCGCGGCGGCGGCGTTCGCGGTGTTCGCCGACCCCGCGCGGCGCCGGCCGATCCGGATGCCGGCCGAGGGTGAGGCCGGCACGGCCATGGCGGAGCGGCTGGACGACTACCTGCGGCACGTGGAGCGCTCCGGCGTGCACCACCCGCCGCCGTGGTGCCGGGATCCCGAGGGCCGGGCTCGGCTGCTGGACCGGTTGTGGGGCCGCTCGGGCAACCTGGCCGAACTGACCCGGTCCGACGCGCGGGACGTGCGGCTCACCCAGTTCTGCGCCCCGGAGGACCTGCGCTGGCTGGAGTCCGACGCCGCCGCCGCCCGGCTGGTGCGCTTCGCGCCCCAGGCCGCCGAGTCGGTCGTCGCCTGGACCTCCGCGGGCGCCGAACGGCACCCGCCCACGACCGTGTGGACCGAGGACGGCAGGCTGCTCGGGGTGCTGCGGCTGGTCCCGCTGCGGGCCGGCGTGGTCGCCGACGACCTGCAGGCCGAAGGGCAGGCGCCGCCGTCCTGGGAGCCCGGCCGATGGGCCGCGGAGGACAGCGGGGCCCCGGACCTCGACGACGCCCTGCTCGACGACGATCCGCTCGACGAGGACCTGTTCGACGACGATCTGCCGGACGAAGAAGGTGAGTAGGGCATGACCGCGACCGGGTCCGCGTCGGGCCCTGTGGAGTTCACCGACGCCGAAGGGCGGACGCAGAGCCTTGACGCGGCCTGGGAGGCCGACGAGCCGTGGCCGCCGGGATCGCCGGTCCGGGTGCGCCGGCTCCGTCTGGCCGCGCGCTGGGCCGGCGTCGACGCGGACGGAGCGACCGGACTGCTCCAGAAGCGCGTGGTGCCGTCCACCGCGCGGAACGTGGACTGGGCCCCCTACGACGCGCTCGACCGCGAGATCTCGATCGGCCTGCACCTGGTGCGCGGCTGCGCGGCCGCCGGCCGGCCGTATCCGGCCGAGCTCTCCCGACTGGTCGGCTACGACGTCGACGCCGAAGAGCCGTTCGTTCTGTACCTGCCCTATCGCGGTCAGCCGGTCAGCCGGTTCGTGGGCCGGCTCCTTCTGCGCGAGCAGCGAGTCTTCGAGACCGGGGTGTTCAAGGCGCTGGGCTTGCTGGCGGCCATGGGCGTCACGCATCGCGCGATCGGACCGGACACAGTGCTCTGGGACAAGGAGACCCTCCAGGTCCAGGCCGTCGACTTCAGCAGCGCGGTGCTGTCCGGGACCAAGCACGTCCAGGCGGTGCGCGCCGCCTGGCTGCACGAACAGGACGCCGCCTCCTCCGATCCCCGGGTCGATGTGTGGAGCGCCGGCGCACTCGCCTTCTACTCCGCCACCGGCCGCCGGCTGGGGCCGGGGGACGACCCGGTGGCGGAGCCCGCGCTGCAGAGTTCCCGTCTGGCCGCCCAGCTGTCCCGGATCCTCTCGCCGTCCATCGAGAAGCGGCCGACGGCCGCCGCGGTGCTGCACAGCATCGGATACCCGGACCCGTGGCCCGAGCCGAACCGGACGGCGACGGCCGCGGACGAGCTGTTCGCGGAGGGCGGCCGCCGCTTCGACGTGCGTTTCCCCCCGGCCGGCGACCGGCTTTCCGGCATTGGCACCGGCGCTGGTATCGGCAACGGCACCGGCGCCACCGTGCCCGGCAAGCCGGTGGTCACGGCACCGGCGGCGAAGCGCCCCCGGCACTGGTGGTCGCGAAGGGAGGGGTCGTGAATCGGCACGGGCGCGCGTCGGTCGCCGCGCCGGTAGCCGCGCCGATTGCCGCGTCGTCCACCTCCGACCCGGTCAGAGTGTGCGGTGCACGGATGGGCCGGAGGTAGCTGTGGTGGGGGGACCTTTGGCGGGCGACTGCTTCTTCCAGATCGTGTACGAGCACACAGCCAGACGCGGCGTCGCGCCGGTTCGATACACCGTGCCCGAGGCCGACCTCGACCGGCTGGAACAGCGCTTGCACCTGTCGCGTCACATCCATGCCGATCGCGATCTGCCGACGGAGGGGAACCTGTACTTCCGACGGTTCGGGTCGGACGACCGCTGGGCGCTCCTCATCTTCCGGCAGAGCGAGGCCGCGCAGCGGTTCACCTCCCGAGCCCACGTGCTGATCGGCCCCAGCACCGTGCTGACCCCCGACGCGGCCCTGACGATGTGGCAGTGGCCCTGGTCGATGGGGAGTGCTGCGACGGGACCGGGCGGTGAGCAGCCGCTTCCGGAGGTGACCTTCGACGCTTTCCGGCGGACGGCGAGCGCGGTCACGGCGTCCTGGCAGCCCGCGCTCACGCCGGCCACGCACCGTCTGCTCGTGGAGCTGGTGTGCCACCAGCAGCCGTTGGCGGTCAAGGCGCACCCGAGGATGCGCAGGGATCTTCTGGCGGCGGTCGCGCAGCAGGCTCCCGCTCTCCTCGACGGATTCTCGGTCCACGAGACCCGCTATGACGAATCCCAGCGCGACCTTCCACGGTTGTGTTTCGTCACCGAAGAGCAGCCGCCGTCCGGCTTCGAGATCCGGCGCCGGCTGATCGATTTGGACCGGGCCGAGTCCGACCCGGATCTGTCGGCGAGTGTGTCCGGCGTCCTGGTGAACGCTTTCACTTCCGGCGGTCGGACCGCGGTCCTGGCGGCCCTGGACACCAGGCTCGGCCCGGATGCGCGAACCATTCGACATCTGCTCCAGAAATGGGATGTACCCATGACCAACGGTCCGTCTACCCCGCCCGCGGGCACCGATGATTCCCTGGTGCGGTGCCCCACGTGCCTCGACGAGTTCGTCTGGGATCGGCGCACAGTGGTGGTCGACCGCAACGGGCCGGGCGAGGCCACGGTGGACCTGGACGAGATCGGCAACCCGCTCAAACGCGCCGAAGCCCTCGTCGACGGCGAGGTCAAATGCACGAACCCGTCGGGTGACTTCCCCGAGGCGCACTACCTCCCCGTCGACTACGTACGCCTCGGAAAGCCGTTGGTGATCGGCTTCGTCGGCACGGCGGACACCGGTAAGTCGACGCTTCTGGCGGCGATGGTCCACGAGCTCACGCGGGACGGCCTGGCGCAACACCGGCTCGACGTGGAGATCCTCGACCGGGCGAAGCACCGGGCGTTCAAGCGGAGCCACATCGACCCGCTGTTCGAGGACTCCGTGGCGCTGGACGCCACCAAGGCGACCGAGGCCGGGGTCGAGTTCGTCGCCGCCTTCCGCATCGGCCGCGGAGACGAATGGCGGCCCGTCGTCTTCTTCGACGTCGGAGGCGAGAGCCTCAAGGAGCCGAAGGGCAAGGACGCACGGTTCCTGCTGGCCGTCGAGGCGCTCATCTTCGTCGTCGATCCCCGGCATATCGAGCGCAACCGGATCAATGCCGGCCGCCCGGAGGCCGACGAGACCTACGCCGGGGTGCTCGACCGGATCACCCCGATCCGCCGGGAGCAGGGACTGGAGGCCATCACCGCGGCGGTGGTCGTGGCCAAGGCCGACGAGCTGCGCTTCGACCCGGTCGTCGGCAAATGGCTGGGCCGCGGGGGATCGGGTCCGCTGGACCCCGATCTGGCTCGGGAGGAGAGCCGGGACGTGTACTCCTACCTCTTCCAGCAGGGCGCGGAACCCTGGCTGGGGCCGGTCGACAGGAGCGCGCGGTGCACGCTGCACTTCCTCTCCGCGACCGGGTCCAAGGCCGGCGACACGGATCGGCGGTACCCCCGGGGGCTCAGGCCGCGCCGCGTGCTGGAGCCGCTGGCCGCGATCTTGGCCATGGCCGGGGTCATCACCACGCCGGGCGCCGAACGGATCGGGAGGTAGACGGCCATGCCGGGTGACGGGATCACCGAGGCCGAGAGCCTCATCCAGCAGATCGTCTACGAACACCGGCCTGGCAAGGGCGTCGTCCCCGTCAGGTACACCATGCCGGATGAAGAGCTCGACATCTTGGTCGGAGCCCTCTACCTGGGCAGCCATGTCGCAGCCAGCCCGGACCTGCCCAACGGCGGGAACCTCTTCTACCGGCGGTTCGGCACGGATCACCAATGGGCGATGCTCGCCTATCGGGAGACGGCGCCGCTCCAACGGCTGACATCGCGCGCACATATCCTCATCGCCCCCTGCAACGTCCTGACTCCGGACGCGGCTGTCGCGATGTGGGACTGGCCGTGGCTGGGCGAAGCGGAGGGGGGAAAACTGCCTGAGCTGACCGACACGGAGTTCCGGGGACGGGTCGAGGAGACCAAGCGTTCTTGGCAGGTCACTTCGACGCCCGCGATGCGGCGGCTGATCGTCGAGCTGGTCTGCCACGATCAGAACCTGGTCGTCAAAGCGCGTCCGGAGCTTCGCAGGGACCTGCTGATCGAGGTCGCGAACCAGGCGCCCGCATCGCTTCGCAAGGGCTTCTCCGTGCACGAGACGAGGTACGACGAGTCACAGAAGAGCCTTCCACGGTTGTGTTTCATCTCCGAAGAGCAGGCGAAGACCGGCTACGAGATCCGGCGCCGGCTGATCGATCTGGATGTCCCGGAGCCCGATCAGAGCCCGATGTCCGAAATCGCCTCGGTCCTCGCCGACTACTACCGGCGCGACGGCTCGGACGGCGTGGCGGCGGTCCTCGACCACAGAATCGAAGGCCATCAGGAGACGATCCGCGGTCATCTGACCAGGTGGGGCGTACCGACCCATTCTCCGGTGGTGCCGCAAGTAGGACCGCCGGACCGGCGGGTGGACCCCGTCGCGGACCGGGAAGAGGACCGGCACGAGGACCTGGACCTGAACCTGGACCCGGACCCGGACCCGGACTCGGACTCGGACCTCGGCCCAGACCAGGACCAGGACCAGGACCTGAGCTCGGGCCTCGGTCCAGACCAGGATCTGGACTCGGGCTCGGGCTCGGACTCGGACCTCGGCCCAAACCAGGACCTTGACTCGGGCTCTGCTGACCCGGCGACAGGGCACCGGAGTCCGGACCCGGCAGAAGAAGATCAGAAGCAGCCCACCCCGGCAGGTGACAACAAGGAGCCGTCCGGTATGGCGACGGCGGCACCTCCGGCGCTCGGCCCGACATCGCCGGCCCCAACGGTTCCGCCGGTCGGTGCCGACCGTAGCTACCAGCGCTCATCGTCTGACCAGCAGCATTCCAGTTCCGGTCCCATCACCAGCGCGGTCGGCACAACGCGTCCGCCCGAGTCGCCAGTCGTTCACGTGCCAACGGTCGAACCCCCCGAAGCCCGCCGGAAACCCATGCCGCCGCTCACCGCGCCATCAGTCGACGAACAATCCGGCCCGGACCGGGGCCTGACTCTTGTCATCTATGCCTACGTGATGGCGTTCGCGATGGTCCTCGCCGCCCTGACCCTGATTCTGGGCAGCCCGCGGTGAGCTCTCCGGATCTGTCGCCCGCCACGGTCCGCGAGCTCGCGATGGCCGGCGTCGTCACCGTGGGCCTGGCGGCGACGGCACTCGTCGTGGCCACGGTGGTCGAGCTCAGCGGGAACCACGTCACCAGCGGCCCGACCTCCAGCGTTCTTTGCGCGCTCTACCTCGTGATGTGCGTGTACTGCCTGCTCCAGTGCTTCGCCTCCGCGAGGTCCGCGGACTACCGGATGCTCGCGCCCCTCGGCGTGCTCAGCGTCGCTGCCGTTCTGGCGACCTTCGGGATCCTGTCCCGGATGGCGCTCGGCGGGACCGAGGCCCACGCGGCCGCCCAGCAGGTCGTCGTGGCGCTCGGTCTGATCACGACCCTCGTGGCGGCCTCGGTGACGTCCGCTGTCGGCAGCGCGACCCGCGCCGGGAAGTCCAAAGCCGCCGCCATAGTGCTGGCGCTGCCACTGCCGGTGCTCATCGGGGCGGAGATCGCGGCGCGTCCCACCGGACATCTCGCCGGGCCCGGCAGCACCACGTCCGCCACGAACTGGGCCGAGCCGTTCCTGTACGTCGTCCTGCTCGGCTGGCTGGCGCGCCTCCTCAGCACCCCGCGCATCGGCCGGTTGGCCATCAGCGCGTCGGCGCGCTTGGCACTGGCGCCGGCCGTCTGGGTCCTGGCCTTCGCCTTCACCCGCGACCTGGCGTCCGTGGCGATGCTCGTCGGCGGGGTCACGGCTTGGCGCGCTGCGGAGTTCAAGGAGTCCCGACCTGTAGCGGAGGGCTCTTGGCCGCTTCTGGTCGGCACGGTCGTCGTCTGCGTCGGCTGGATTCTGGTCTGGGGAACGGCATCCCACGACTTCGCGAGCGCACGTGAGCCCTTCCTGGGGACGGATCCCTCGGCGACCGTGCGCCTTCGATTGGCGCACCTGGCCGACGCCTCACCGGGGTCAGCGGTGCGGCAGCTGGTGCCACTGGGCACGGGCATCGTCGTCGGGCTGCTCTTCGGGCTCGCCGTGGCGTTCGCCGTCATCGTCGGCCTGTTGTGGTGGATCGCGCGCGGCATCGAGAACCGTTGGGCCGCCGTGTGGGCGAGAGGGCTCACCGCGTTCCTGGCCGCGCAGTGCGTGCTCGCTTTCGTCGGCCTGCTGCCGGGTCCGGCGGAGGGATTCCCAGCGCCGTTCCTGTCGGAGTCAGTGGTCTGGGGCGGAGCAGACGCGCTCGCGGTCGCCATCGTCATCGGTCTTGCCTTGGTTCGCTCGCCTCACCGGAACGGACCCGAGCGCAAGAGTCACGCAGAGAGATCGCTACTGGAGGGGAACGGTGGCTGACACCACAGGGGAAGCAGCGGTGCCGACCGAGAGCACGGCATCCGCCGCCGAGGGGACGACGTCTCGGGAGCGTTCGGCCGCGGCGGGCGGGGGTCGCAAACCGGCGGACACGGTCCGCTCAGCCCGCTACGCGGCAGCCTTCGTCCTGGTCTTCTACCTCGGCATGGTGGCGTTCATGATGATCAAGCGCGCCGACGCGCAGTGGGATCACATGAACAGCCTCCTCGGTGGTCTGCAGGCGATCGTCTTCGGCGCCGCCGGAGTGCTGTTCGGCACGTCGATCCAGCGCGACTCGGTGGCGCGCGCCACGACGGCGGCGGACCACGCCCACAACGAGGCCGAGCAGGAGCGGAGCAAGTCCCGTGCCGCGGAGCGGCGCGCCGCCGGCGGCGAGGCGATGGCTGCTGTTGCTCGGAGCACCGGGAAGAAGGCCCAGCAGCGAGCGAGTTTGTGGAATGAGTACCGGGGTGAGGACGACGCCGCCGGGGATCCCGACGCCGAGAACGCCGAGGCAGAGCTGCGGGCTTCCCACGCGAGCCTGGTGGCTCTGGCCGACGAGTACTTCCCGCTGGCCGGCAAGGCCGGTGACGGGAACTAGCGATGCACTCGGCACGCATCAGGGTCGACGGTCTCGATCAGAGCCGCGGCGGCTACCCGGTCTTCGTCCACCAGTGGGGCAACGGCGACGAACCCGATCCGTCTCCGACAGGAGGCTTGCTGCTTGCGGCAAGCCTCCCGCCACCGGGTGCTCCGAATCACACTCTGGATCAGTGGATGCAGGGGCAGCTGTGGACCCGCCAGCTGCGGATCAAAAACGCTGAGCAGATCGGGGACATTCTGGGGAAGCTGCTCGTCGAAGTCGTGCCGGAGGCGACCCGGTCGCTCCTCGTCTGTCCGCGCTGTGCGGGGGAAGGCGGACAGCCGCACTCCCGGGTCTATCTCGACGTCAAAGGGGATCTCAGCAGGCTTCCATGGGAGCTGACGCGGATCGACGACGAGTTCGTGTTCGGCCGTCGCGGCCATATCTTCCTGCGAGAGAAGCAGTTGGGCTCGCCGGATGCACACGTTCCGCCCCGCATGCACCCCTTGAAGGTGCTGATCGTCGTCGGCGAGACGGACAAAGAGGACCGGATTCGCGCAGAGAGCGAGATAGACGCCGTCTATCGCGCCGTGAACAAACGTGCTGCTCTGTGGCGTGTGAAGGTCATGCGCGTGCCGGCCTGGAGCGATCTCACGAGAGAACTAGACCACTTCCCTCCGGACATCGTGCACCTGATCGGCCACTCCGCGCCGTACGATGACGAGACGGCGATGGTTGTGCGCTCTGATGAACATCAGGGGCGCTATCCGTTGGGCGCGGACCAACTCAACAGGCTGTTTCCCGCGCTGGGGAGTTCGCACGGGCCCCGCCTGTTCATTCTCAACACGTGCAATTCCATGGACATGGTGGCGCGCATGGACCTGAGCGGGCGGCGCGCGTGCACGGTCGTGGCCATGCAGACCCGCATCGAGGGCAGCGCGGCGACAGAATTCGCGCAGACGTTCTACGCGCAGCTGGTCGACGGCTCGGACGTGGATGTCGCGGCGCACGTCGC
Source organism: Catenulispora sp. EB89 (assembly GCF_041261445.1). Lineage (NCBI taxonomy): Bacteria > Bacillati > Actinomycetota > Actinomycetes > Catenulisporales > Catenulisporaceae > Catenulispora > Catenulispora sp. EB89. The sequence continues at coordinate 64,615 of NZ_JBGCCU010000026.1, read as the reverse complement.
CCGGCACGAGCTCAAGCGACGCGTTGTGGTGGACGACCACGCGTGGGCCGTCCCGGTCTTCATCGTCAGCTCGCGGGACCACGTCCTGCTCCCCGGCTACTCCGCGATGCTCGCCGACAGCCGAGAACACGTGAACCGTGTGAACGTCCTGTGGCGCACATCGTTGCTCGACCGGGTGGACGAGTACCGGAAGCTGCTCGACGACCACCCGCTGACCGGCGTGACGGGGATCCCCGGGGCGGGCAAGAGCCATCTGGTCTGCTCCTATCTCCTGAGCTGCCACCAGACCGGCCAGCTCGCCGTCTACGTCGACTTCGCCGCAAACCAGGCGCGGCGCGCGCCGAGAGACGCCATAGCGCAGCTGGCGGATGAAGCCTTCCGGCAGCTCGCGCCCGAGCTTCCGAACACGGATTTCGGGGAACTGATACGGCATGGGCGCCAGGGGGCGGAGCTCGCCGAAACCGCCGCACTGACCGTTCCCGAACACTTCGAGACCGTTCTGCACTGCCTGGATCTGATCGCCGACAAGATGGAGCGGGACATGGTGATCGCGCTCGACAGCTTCGATCAGATCGTGGACGAGAACCAGGAGGACTTCGCCGTCCAGATCCGTAACGTGGCCGTCAGTGCGTCGCGGTCCGGGAGCCGGGTCCGGGTGATCGTCTCCTGCCGGCCGACCGGCGGCGATTCCGCCAAGTCGCTGGCCGACCGCTGGCGGGATCCCGGCGTGCCGATCATCAAGGTCGACGGCTACCCGCTCCAGGACCTGTGGTCCTTGTACCGTGAGGCGTGCGCCAGATATGGGTACGAATGGGACGCGGACCTGGGCGCCTTTCTGCTGAAGAAAAGCCAGGTCACCGGTGCGCCCTGGCTCCACGAGAATTTCTTGGCCTGGCTCACGGCCTTCCAGAATTCCGCAGGGGGGTGACACGGGAGATGGATTCGGATGGGGACGCCGAGCCAGACCGCTGGTCTCGATTGCGGCAGGCCACCGCGGACGCCGTGATCAAGATGCTCGACGGTCCATCCCTGGACGTGCTGGCACGGTGCGCGATCGCCGGGACCTTCGACGAGGACGTGTTCTCATCGCTTCTGCAGACCAACGACCTCACTCTCGAGAGTCTCGCGACCCGTTTCCTGGTCGCACCGGCCGCGCCGTCGGCCGGAGCCGATGGAACGCCGACGCGTTACCGTCTCACCGGCACCCTCGCGGACGCGTTCTGGGAGCATTGGCAAGAGACCGTCGAGCCGGACTATGTGCGTGAACTGTCGTTGGCTCTTTCCACCTATTACGCCGGTCTCGACGGGCCCGGCCAGGCCGGCCACGAACAGCTCCGACACCTTCTTCTGGCGGACGGCGAGCGGGCCCACTCGGTGTTCGTCGGCCTGTTCCGGGCCGCGGATCAGCGCTTCGACCTGTCGGAGTGCTGGAACCTGCTCGACATCCTCGACGATCCACCGCGATCGCGGCGGCTGCCCGACGTCCTGGTCGCGGAGCGGGAGCGCTGCCGTAGCCGGGCCCGGATCCGCGCCGCGTGGGCCGACGACTTCCGGGTGACCAGGCCGAGCGTGTATCTCGAGCGCGCCTCGCTCCAGCAGGCGCTCGGCGATGTGCTGGGCGACGTCCCGGACGCGCCGTGGCTGGTTCGCCTCAAGGGGGTCGGCGGCACCGGAAAGACGACCCTCGTCCGGTGGTTCACCTCCCGGCGCTGTGTCGCCGCCGACCTGGACGGCCCGCTGCCGATCCCCTGCGCCTGGATCGACGGTGCGACGACCAGCACGGTCGAACTGCTCGAACGTCCGTGGCTGCTTCTGGTCGCGGCCGCGGCCCGGTTGGGCAGGCTGTTGGACGACCGCCGCTTCGAGGGGTTCCTCGACGAGTACGACCGCTATCGGGACCTGCTTATCCCGGCTGGGGACGGCGGTGCGTCGATCGTGACCGGCACCGGGGTCGACGCGGCGGAGGTGGAGCACCGGTTCGCCGACGAGACGGAAAGCCTCGGGCCCTTCGTCCTCATCCTGGACAACCTCGACGACCTGTACCAGTTGGGCAGTCTGGACAGGCAGCGGCTCGAAGCCCTGTTCGCGATGCTCGAACGTGTCCACCGGGCCACGCACGGCAGGCTGCGCGTCGTGATCGCCTGCCGGTACGACTTCCGCGACCTGCTGCCCGACGCCGAGATCCTCCGCCGGGGCGCCATCGAAGCGGTCCGGTTCGAGGAACAGGAGGTCCGCGAACTCCTGCACCGCCACGGCATCGACGACCCGGCCGTGGTCCAGGCGGTGACGGAGCGCAGCGACCGGCTGCCCGTCCTCGTCACCGGATACGCCGCGATCCTGCCGCGGGGCGTCACGGCGGCCGCGGCCAAGGAGATCGTCGAGGCTCCGGGGCCGGTGATCGCCTATATCGCCGAGCGCATCATCGGTCAGACCCCTGATCTGGTGGTGCGCTGGGCGCTGCAGTACAGCAGCGTGGCCGTGATCTTCGACCGGGAGTTCTTCTCCCAGGTGATGCTGCCGGTGCTCCGGGCCAGCGAGCCGGACGGCGAGGTGCGCTGCCAGATGAACCGGGCGAGCAAGGCCAAGCTTCCGCGGAACCCCGAATGGGAGGTGCCGGATCCGTCGGACCACGAGCGGATAGTGGCTCTGTGGGAACAGATCAACGTGGTCAGCCGTGGTCTTCCCTGGTTCAAGGTGGTGGACGGCGGGAGCCACGCCATCGTCGAAGCCGACCGGCGCGCCGAGCTGAGTGCGGACGTCGCGCTCCACGACGCGACCCGCCGCATTCACGAGCGGGCCGTGGCGTACTACGGCGAGCTGGGCGAGTTCGACGCCTCGCCCGGCGACACGTGGCCGCAATGGCAGCGGAGAAGGGTCTACCACGCTGTCCACCTCGATCCGGACCGGGGACTCGACGACTGGCGTCAGGCCACCGGCACGGCCCGGGCACAGGGCCGGCTGGACTGGGCCCGGGCACTGACCGCGAACGTGCTCGCGGACTTCGGCTTCCGCGTGCTGCCGGCCGGTGACGGGGACGCCGCGGCGGCGAGCGAGCGCGGGCTGCTCGGACCGGCCGCCGCCTATGAGATGTACGTCGACCTGGCCAGGACGGATGTCCAGACAGTCGGTCTGCTCCCCGGTTCGAGCCGGCCGACCCCGGCCGCCGCCTGGCCCGCGCGGGCGTCCTACGCGGTGAGAGCGGCAGAGGAGGCGCGCGCGGAGTGCGTCGCTGACGGGCACCAAGTGCCGTCGAACCCGTACTGGGAAATCCTCACATTCCTCGAGTGTGTGTTACAGGACTCCGAGTCGGCGGCCGGGCGCGACCGTGACTGGGTGGAGCGGGTCGCGATCACGGACAGCCAGACACGTGACGCCTTCCTGGTACTGGCACGCCATCTGCGCCGCGCCGGCTGGGACGACGAGGCGCCCGGCGAGGACGCGTACGCCGACGCGTTCGCGCGGGCCCGGGCGGCCGGGGAGGGCGAGCCGTGGGTGGCGGCCGAGGCGGCTTCGTGGCATCTGGACGCGGAGCGCGCCGAGGCGGCGCTGCGGTGGTGCGAGCGGGGCGTCGCAGTGCCCGAACGGCCCTACGGCCCCGACGCCGCCGCGACCGCGCTGCTGCGGGTGCTGCACGCGTCCGCACTGCTCCAGCTGGGCCGGCCGGCCGACGTCCTGGACGTCCTGGCGGAACACGCGGGATACCAGCCGCTCGGACTGGAGCTCGGCACCGTCGCCGCGCGCGCATTCATGGCGCTGCGCCGGCCGTTGCAGGCGGTCTCGCAGCTGCGGGAGCCCGACCGGAACGCCGAGAGTCTGCCCGCCGCCGTCCGCCTCGACGCCGCGCTTCTCGAAGCGGACGTCAACGGTCAGCTGCTCGACCGCGACGCGGTGGACGTCTGCCTGGACCGTGCGGAGTCGCTGGCCGGGCTGACGATGTCGCCCACGCACCGGGCCCTTATCGTGACCGCGCGGGCGCGCGCCGCCCTGGACGCGTTCGGCGATCTGACGCAGGCCGGCGAGGTGCTGGACCGTCCCCTCCCGGGAACGCTGCTGGACGCCGCCGCGCGCGTCGATGTCGAACTCGTACGCGCCGCGGTGATCCACCGGTCCCAAGCCCTCGATCCAGAGCTCGGTCTGGCCCGGCTGAGTATGTGTCTTGACACCGTGTGGGAGGCGGCCGACGGTGCCCATGGCAGTCGTGGCATGCGGGTGAAGGCGCTCGCTGCCGAACTGGACTACGGGAGCCTGCTCGCCGCCGGGCGCGCCGAACGTGCCCTTGACCGACTTCTCGACGAGCTCGGGGAGGAGCCGGCGGCGAGCCGTTTCCGGCTGCTGGAGCCGTTGGCACGATGCCGGGCGCTCGAGCTCGGTGAAGCCGCGCTGGCCTCGGCGCGGCACACGGTCTCGACCCTGTTCCCGGTGGCCGAACGGCCGGAGCCGGCGGAGGCCGGCGAGCGGGCGGCCGCCGAGAACGACGCGTGGCGGCGCTTGACACTCGCGGAGCTGTACCGGGTCATCGGGGCCAAGGATCCGATGGTCAAGATGCGGGACCAGGCAGTCTCCGTTCTGGGCGAGCGCCATTACTTCGTCCGGTGGCAGGGGCTCGACGCGGTGCGGCGGGTCGGAGCCCCCCGGGCGATCCGGCCGTTGGAGCTGGAGGACTTCGCTCTGCAGTTTCGCGCCTATCCGGCGCTGGTCTCCGCGGCCTTCACGGTTTGGGTCGAGGCGTATGACGCGGACCTGACCTCACCGGAGAGCGAGGATCTGCTGCGGCGTGCGCGCGAGCTTTCGGACAGCACACCGAACGTCTCGCAGTACTCGGTGGGGTTGGTCGCCTTACTGGAGAAACAGGCCCGGGCCGACGGCCGGGAGGTCGACGCCGACCAGCTCGGCGACGAGGTCGCACGGCTCCGGGACCGGCTGGGCGTCCAGCGGCGCGCGCCGTGGCGGCCGCGGACGGCCGACGCCGGACAGATCGTCGTCCGGGACACCGGCGGCGGTATCCGGATCTCGACCGCGGGTTACGCGGCGGAGGAGGTGGACATCCCCGCCGAAGCGCTGGTGTGGGACGACGAGGGCGCCCTCGTGGCGAGGTCGCGGCTGTCCCGGTCGCTGGAGGAGCAGCTGGCGGCCCGCGGCGACGTCCCGACGGCGGTGGGCTTCTCCTGGTCGGCCGCGGCCCTCGCCGCGCAGCCGTGGGAGGTGTTGCAGCTGCGCGGCGGGCCGTTGTTCCGTGCTCCCGGTGTCTCCGACGTCGTGCGGCACGAAGCCAAGCGCGGTCCGGACCGGTACCGGATCAGGCTTCTGCGACGGGTGATGGCGGCGTACTGGTCTGTCCGGGAGGGGAACGAAGCCGGGGCCGCGACCGGGACCGGGACCGGAGCCGGGAACGGAGATGCCGGCGAGCCCACGAGGCACGATCCGAGCGCCTTCGACGCCAGGTCCAGCAAGCGGTTCGAACGGGCGCTTCGTGACTTCGCCGGTGAACTGGGCCTGAGCTGGGCGTCCGCAGGTCCCGACCGCGAGCGGATCGAGTCCGCCGCGTTCGCCGAAGCGGTCGAGTTCTTCCGCCAGAGGCGCGCCACCGCCCCCGGGCCGCTGCGAGTGCGCGTCGTGGTACCGGCGGTCGGGGGCAGCATGTCAGCGCTCTCCGTCATCGAACAGCGTGTCCGGCAGGTCGACTCGGCCTACCGGGGAGCGCCGGCGGCGGGCGGCGAGCCGGGCGCGCGTCGGGCGCGGGTGAAGGTCGACTTCGGTGCGGAGGCCTTCGCCGCGGGACCCGGGGACAAGCGCCCTTGCGACATCCTGCACCTGTGCGGACCGCTCCGAGCGGCCGAGGGCCTGCCGCTGATCGGCGTGCCGCGCGATGGCTCCACCATGAGCGAGCGGGAGCTGGACTCGCTCGTCGAAGCGTGCACGGACATCGTCCCACCGCTGGTGGTCCTGGACCTCCTCGCCCCCAAGAGCTCGTCGCCGGACGAGGTCCGCAGGCAGCTGGAACAACGCAACATGTTCGCCCACCGCCTGCTGGCGCTCGGCGGCGTCGACACGGTGATCGCCACCGGCTTCGAACGCCCCGGAGCGGGTCGTCAGCCCAAGGCCCTCGCCGCTGCGTTCACCCGCCACGCCACGCCCTCCGCCGCGTGCCGCACGATCCGCGCGACCACGTCGAGCGCCTCGGGCTCCCTGGCGTACGAGACCACGGCGCTGTTCAGCGGCCTGCGACCGCAGCTGATTTTCGAGCCGGGGTTGTTCGTCGGGGGATGAGATGCCTGCGTTAGTTCGGTGTTAGGCACTGCTGCGAGCCTGACGGTACGGCGCCGCGAGCGCAAGGCCGCCCTCTCGGACCGCACCTGCACCCGCTGACGATCTCAGGAGTCGTAGATGCTTGGAAAGAGAATCAAGAGGCTGATTGCCGGCCTCGCCTCAGTCGCGCTCAGTGCCGGGCTCGGTGCCGGTCTGACCGCCGGCCCGGCGCAGGCCGCCGCTCCGCAGACGGCGGCAGCCGCTGGTGTCAAGGTGCTGATGGACGGTTACGACTCCGGCACGGGGCTCATCGGCGGGGGCTGGTGGACCTCGGCGGTCGCGTTGAGCACGGTGATGACGTACCAGCAGATCACCGGGGACACCAGCTACAACTATGCGATCTCCGGGGCGTTCACCGCGAATAAGGGCTCGAACTTCGAGAACTCCTACCTGGACGACACCGGCTGGTGGGCCCTGGCCTGGGTGCAGGCGTACGACATCACCGGCGACGCCGACTACCTGCACATGGCCGAGACCGATGCCGCGTACATCCACAGCTACTGGGACTCCACCTGTGGCGGCGGGGTGTGGTGGAGCACTGCGAAGACGTACAAGAACGCCATCCCGAACGAGCTCTTCCTGGAGCTCACCGCCGCGCTCCACAACCGGGTCTCCGGCGACACCACGTACCTGGGGTGGGCGAACGCGGAGTGGAACTGGTTCAACGGCAGCGGCATGATCAACGGCTCGCATCTGATCAACGACGGGCTGAACGGCTCCTGCCAGAACAACGGGCAGACGGAGTGGACGTACAACCAGGGCGTGGTGCTGGCCGGGCTGTCCGAGCTCGCGCGGGCCACGGGGAACAACGGCCTGCTGGGCACCGCCGAGACCCTGGCGAACGCCTCCACGGCGTACTTCTCGCACAACGGGGTCGTCGTCGAGCCCTGCGAACCGAACTGCGGAGCCGACGGCCCCTCGTTCAAGGGCGTGTATGTCAGGGGTCTTCGTACGCTCGCGAGCGCGGCCGGGACCACCGCCTACGACGCCTTCCTGCAGGCACAGGCAAGCTCGATCGTCGCGCACGACACGAGCAGCGGTGGTCAGTTCGGCCTGAGCTGGGCCGGGCCGGTCCAGAGCGTGTCGACGGGGACGCAGTCCAGCGCCGAGGCGGCCTTGGTCGTGAACGTGCGTAACCGGTATGAGGTCGCTTTCAACGCCGGCGGCACCAACGAGCTCTACCTCTACGGCAACGGCCCCGGCGGCATCGATGGCGGCGTCGCCGGCGTGACCGTCGCGCCCGGGACCAGCCCCGCCATCGCTGAGCTGGCCGGCGGCGGTTATGAAGTCGCCATCAACGATGCCGACACGAATCAGCTCTACCTTTATGGCGTCGGCGCGGGAAGCGTGACCGGCGGCACGTCTCTCGGCGTTGCCGCAGGGACGAGCCCGGCCATCACCGCTCTGCCTGGTGGCGGCTTCCAGACGGTGTTCTCGGCTGCGGGTACCAATACCCTGTGGCGCTACGGGTCCGGGCCGGGGAGCTACACCGGGTCGACGCCTGTTGGTCTCGCTGCCGGCACCAATCCCGCGATCACGACGCTGACCAACGGCAGCATCCAGGTCGCCTTCAACGCCGGTGGCACCAACGAGCTCTACTTCTACGGCAACGGCCCTGGCATCACCGAGGGCGGCACGCTGGTCGGTCTCGCCGCGGGTACGAGCCCTGCAATCACGGCCTTGCCCGGTGGCGGCTTCCAGACGGTGTTCTCCGCTGCGGGGACCAATACCTTGTGGCGCTACGGGGTCGGCTCCGGAAGCTATACCGGATCCACGCCGGTCGGCCTGGCCGCCGGGACGAACCCCGCCGTCACGACCCTGACCAACGGCAGCATCCAGGTTGCCTTCAATGCCGGTGGCACCAACGAGCTCTACTTCTACGGCAACGGCCCCGGCATCATCGAGGGCGGCACGCCGGTCGGTCTCGCCGCGGGGACAAGCCCGGCCATCACCGCCCTGCCCGGCGGCGGCTTCCAAACCGTGTTCACCGCCTCCGGCAGCAACACCTTGTGGCGCTACGGCGTCGGCCCGGGGAGCTACACCGGATCGACTCCCGTCGGTCTCGCCGCCGGCACCAGCCCGGCTGCCGATTAGGCGGAACGGAACTGGTCTCGCCGGAACCGGTACGCGCCGGTTCCGGCGAGACCGTTGTGTGCGCAGGGAGTCCGGCGGTGTGATCTTGCCCGGGGCGTGCCTTCGGACGCGGCCGCGCGAGCATTGGCGAGTCATCGCTATCGCAGTACTCTGACAATCGCCCTCGCCCGCACGTTCCGTCGCTCCGAGCTGGAGGCAAAACCTTGATCCGTCGTCTCGCCGTCGCCGCACTCCTGGGCAGCTCCGTCTTTGCGTTCTCGACGGCGCCGGCTCACGCCGTGCCAATCTGCAAGGCCGACTACGCCTGCACCATGACGTTCTACTCGAACGGCAGCCATACCACCGTGATCGGCCAGATATACGTGGACTGCTATGGCCAGCGGTCGCAGTGGGGCTCCATAAGCGGGTACGAGGTGGTCACGCAGTCCGAGTGCAGCGAACCGCCGGCGTTCGCCACCCGGTAGCGGTTTGGGCCGCTGAAACGGACGTTCGCCGAGCTCCGCCTGGTGGTGGAGCTCGGCCTGCGGAGCTTGGCCCGTGGAGCTCGGCCCGCGCGTCAGCTGAACGAGTACCCGCTCCAGAAGTGGGTGGTCGGGCTGTAGATGCATTCCCAGTAGACGCCGCCCACCCGCTGCCCCGCCGCGTCGCAGAGCTGGTACGTCGGGTATCGCCCGAAGTACTTCGACGTGTAGGCCTGGGCTTCCTGAACGCTGCCGATCGAAACCGTCCCGACGATCAGAGCGGCGACACCCAAACGCTTGACCCGACCGTTCATGCTTCCACCGTTTCTCGCTGTGGCTGGTGGAAGAGAGTTAAGAGGCTTTACTCGTTTTCGTCAACGGTCAAGACCTGGGCATGGGGCGTGTGGTGACTCCACATAGGTACTCCTGGGAAGTTGTGGCGATGCGCTTCCCCGACGCTATGGCCGGGCTCCGCGCCCAACGAGGGGTGGGAGGCGCCAGGTTGGAGGCCGAACGCGCCACCGGAACCCGCAGTTGGATGCAAGGGTTTGTGTCAGGGTGCTTCGATGCTGCGCAGTGACGAAGGCAGGTCGCCGTGTCGGCGCTGGACCGCGCGGCGGTACGCGCGCAGGTCGCTGTAGCCGACTCGGGCGGCCACCGAGGCGATGGTCAGGTCGGAGTCTTGGAGCAGGTGCAGTTCTCGGCGTGCGCGGACCGCGTCGAGCTCTTCGCGCCACGTCGTCTGGTTCTCGGCCAGGCGGCGTTGCAGGGTGCGGGTGCTGAGGGCGAGGCGGGCCGCGACGTCGGCCAGCGTCACCGAGTCGCGCTCGGCGGCGCCGGCCAGCGCCACGCGGAAGGCGTCGATCCAGCACAGGACCGGCTTGGCGGCGGCCAGCGTGAGATCGGCGTGCTGCTCCAGGATCTGGCCCAGGCCGGGCAGAGTGGGCGGCAGGGGCGCGCGGACGTCGCGGTCGAGGAACGTGATGGCGGTGTGCTCGGCGCCGAAGTCGATGGCACGGGTGCCGAACGCGGTGTGCAGCACCTGCACGTCCTTCGGCGCCCGATGCCGGAACGCGACGCGTACCGGGTCGATCGGCCGACGGGCCGCCCCGCGCACCCGTCCGAGGTAGATCGCCAGGGCGAAGAACTCGATGGCGTCGACGACGTCGGGCATCTCCTGCCGGCTGGTGTGCTGCAGGGTGAAGTGCCCGCCGTCGTGGATGACGACGACGCGCTCGGCCCCGGGGTCGCCGGCCAGGGGGAGGTAGGCGAGCGCGCGCGGAAGGGACTCGATCAGGCTTTCGCCTGCGCCGAACAAGTGGTCCCACACCCCGAGGCCACCCATGGGGATGGAGATGCCCACGTTCGCGCCGATGCTCGTCCCACGCCCGTCCAGCGTCAGCTGCTCCCACAGCGCGAGCATCGTCGGCGTGGACACCCGGCACAGGTCGTTGCCCAGCGCCTCCGGCGCGAGATCCGGCAGGCACGCGAAGCGGCGCGAGTCCGCTTCCGCGGTGCCGAGCGCTGTCAGTACCGCGGCTGCGAGTCGGTTGGAAACCGTGCCTTCATGCACGGTTTGACAACATACCGGCTGTCGGGCGCCCCCGGACTCTCGATGCGGGGAGGTACGGGAGGTCCGGGGGCACCCTGCGCGGGTGGCGCGATGGCAGAGTCCTGCTAGCGAGTTCCTACCGGCAGGCCGCCTACAGGGTCTTGTTGTCGCGGCCGTCGCAGTAGACCCAGTCGCCGCTCTGGGACGCCGGGATGTAGCACCTGGCGGTCCGGACCGAGCCGTTGTCGTTGTCGTAGCCGGTGATGGTCACCCACCCCTTGTACCACCAGCCCTTGAGGCCGACGTAGCTGGAGCCGGGCACGCTGAACTTCGGAGTGCAGACGTTCGGCTTGTTGTTCTGGTTGGTCCCGCAGATCTTGACTTCGTCGGAGTACCACGTCGACACCGCCACCTGCTGCCCATTGGTCCCCGCCGACGCCGTGCCGGCCGCGACGACCGGCAGCGCGATGGTGGCGACGGCGGTGAGCGTGGCGGCGAGCTTCTTGCTTCTCTTCATGAATCCTCCTCAGCGTTGTGGCTTCGAACACCTCGAAGCTATCGACGGCCGAGGTGTGCACGAATCAGCCCGGGAGCTGAGCTTTTGCGAATCAGGACTCGTATGAAGGCGGTATTGGACAGGGCGCGGCTACTTCGTTGGTGCGACGCTGCTACTGCTGCGGTATTAGGGGGAAATCGGCGGTTGTCCTCCGGTTGGCCCGAAGACAGCCCTCGATCTCGCCGATGCCGGTGACCCCCACGCCCTGGGCTGTGACGGCTCCTTCGCGCGCTCCCTCGCCTCCCTCCCGGTCAGCGGCGGCTACGCAACCCTGAGCCTCCGCTACTCCGACTGGTGCCACGCCAACTGGGCGCTGGTGTCCACGCCCGGCGACAACTTCGGCGTGGACTTCTGGGTCGAGAACTCGTACGGCGACAACGAGTCGGCCGGCGCCGTCGCCGGTACCAGCGCCTGGACGGCGATGGTCAATGGGATCCCGAAGGCGAGGGCGTGCGCCGTCGACAACTTCAAGTACCCGCCTACGAAGCCTGGTTGTACCGGCTGGTACTAGGGTCCCGGCTGCGTTCTGGTTTGTGCCGGTCATCGGCCTCGTCCTGGTTGCAGGGCGGGGCCGCCGACGTCGGCGGCCACGGTGAAGTGGGGGAGGGGGTGCAGCCGATCCAGGAGCGGGCCGGTCATGATCGTCGTGAGGAGGGCCATCACCACCATCATCGAATACGTCCGGTGGTCCAGGATGCCCAGTTGGACGCCGGTGGTGAGCACGATCAGTTCGGTGAGGCCCCGGGTGTTCATCAGTGCTCCCAGCGCGGCGGACTGGCGGCCGCTGATGCCCAGGAGGCGTGCGGTGGCCAGGGTGCCCGCGAATTTGCCGCCGACGGCGACCGCCATGATCAGCAGGAGGGTCGCGACGCCGCTGATGCCCAGGTGTGACAGATCGACGGCCAGGCCGGCGATGATGAAGAAGGCCGGCATCAGCAGCATGGTGCTGATCTGCTCGATGGCCGCTCGGAGGGAGGCGCTCTGTTCTCGCGGCACGATCGTGCCGATCAGGAACGCGCCGAAGATGAAGTTGAGGCCCGTCCATTCCAGGAAGGCGGCTGAGCCGAGGACCGCCGCGATCACGAGGGCCGGGCTCGGCGTCGGCGTCGACGTCGACGGCGCGGGTTGCGGGGCGTCGGGTGTCCCGGCGGCGGTCGCCGTGGCGTCCGGTGTCGCCGGGGTGCGGGGCGCCCGGCGTCCCGCCAGGAACACGGCGGCGACGAACGGCGGCACCAGGGCGATCTTCCACGGTGCCGCGCCGTGCGGCGTGGAGATGGTGATGGACACCGCCAGCAGGGTCCAGGCCACGAGGTCGCAGATGGCCGCGCCGGCCAGGGCGACTCCGCCGAGGGCGGTGCGGAGGATGCCGCGGTCGGCGAGGATGCGGGCCAGGACCGGGAACGCCGTGATCGACATCGCGGTGGCCAGGAAGAGGACGAATCCGGCCCGGTGCCCCGGCGGCTGATCGTGGGACATCCACAGCGCGAGCGGTATGGCCAGGGCGAAGGGGACAATCATCGCCCCCGCCGCGATGCCCGCGGCGGTGGTGCGCATGCCGCGCAGGAGCGAGTGGTCCAGTTCGAGCCCGACGATGAACATGAACAGGGCGATGCCCAGGTCGGCCAGCGCGCTCAGAGGCGGCCGGATGCTGGTGGGGAACAGCCAGCGGTCCAGCGTGGAGCCGAACAGGGTCGGGCCGAGCAGGATGCCGACCAGGATCTCGCCGATGACCGCGGGCTGGCGGACGCGGCGGGCCGCGGCGCCGGCGGCTCGGGCCAGTACCAGGATGAGCGCCAGGTCGAGGAACAGGAGCGTGATATCGCGGCTGGTCATGATGAGGCTGTCCTTTCGGAGCATCGCCGGTCCGTGCGGAAGACAGGGAGCGGGAAGTGCCGTGCGCGTCAGGGGCGCGCCACCGAAGAAAGGCGGCTCATTGTCGCATCAGGGCTCTGTGAGGAGCGATAGCCGAGGCATTCGGCGAGGGGCCCGGTGGCGGGATTTCGATAAGAGATTCCGTCAGCCGGATGCGGGGTTCGGCGGAATGCGCACGTGGCGCGGATTGGCCGCGGAAAATGATCTGCTGACCGGGGTGGCGGAACTCCGACGCCGGTGCCTTTCGGATTCCCAGCGCTGTGCGCGCGGTGGTAAGACATTACACTGATAAAACCGGCGGGGTTTCCCAGCGGTCGGCCGAGTCTTGCGGGGAGCCGCCCGCCGACGCGGAAGGGGATCGCGGAGCCATGAGGATCCTGGTGGTCGACGATCACCGTGAGCTTGCCGAGACCGTGGCGGCCGGCCTGCGCCGGGAAGGGCTGGCCGTCGACGTGGCCCTGGACGGGCCCAGCGCCCTGGAGATCGCCGCGAGCGCCCGCTACGACGTGGTCGTGCTCGACCGCAACCTGCCGGGCCTGCACGGGGACGACGTGTGTCGGGCGCTGGTGGGGCAGGGCCATCCGGCCCGGGTGCTCATGCTGACCGCCGCCGGGACGGTCGAGGACCGGGTCGACGGCCTGTCCTGCGGCGCGGACGACTACCTGCCCAAGCCGTTCGCGTTCGCCGAGCTGGTGGCGCGTATCAGGGCACTGTTGCGGCGCAACCAGCCCGGGCTGCCGCCGATGCTGGCGCACGGGAACCTCACCTTCGACCCCGGGCGGCAGGTCGTGTTCCGGGCCGGACAGCGGCTGCCGCTCAGCCCCAAGGAGCTCGCGGTGCTCGAACTGCTGCTGACGGCGCGCGGCCGGGCCGTGTCCGGCGAGGAACTGCTGGAACGTGCCTGGGACGCCGCGGCCGACCCGTTCACGAACACGGTGAAGGTCACGATCAGCCGGCTGCGCCGCAAGCTCGGCGACCCGCCGCTCATCGAGACGGTTCCCCAGGCGGGCTATCGGCTGGTCGGCGAATGATCGGCTTCCGCCGCCGGCCGCGGTGGACGCTCCAACTGCGGCTGGCGCTGCTCTACGGCTCGCTGTTCGTGGTGAGCGGCACGCTGCTGCTCTTCATCCTCTACCTGGTGGCGCGGCCGTTGAACCTGCTCGCCGTCGCGCCGCCCGCGCCCGCGCCGTCCGCGGCGCGGCAGGGCCTGCCGACGGTGCCGGTCATGCCCACCGTGCCGATCATGCCGACCCTTCCGATCATGCCGTCGGGCGTTCTCGGGACGGTTCCGGTTCCGACGTCGGTGCCCACCGCGGTGCCCGCCCCGATCGGCGGGCCGCTCCAGCGGTCGGTGGACCTGCGGAAGCTGCTGGTGGCCTCCGGCGCGGCGCTGGCCGGCATGACGGTCATCTCCGTGGGCCTGGGCTGGCTGCTGGCTCGCCGCGCGCTGCGTCCGCTGCGGACGATGGCGCTGACCGCACGCGAGATCTCGGAACGCAGCCTGCACCGGCGGCTCGCCGTGCCGGGCCCGCAGGACGAGATCAAGGGCCTGGCCGACACCTTCGACGGCCTGCTCGAACGGCTGGAGGACGCGTTCCAGGCGCAGCGCCGGTTCGTCGCCAACGCCTCGCACGAGCTGCGCACCCCGCTCACCCTCAGCCGCAGCCTGCTGGAGATCGCGCTGGCCGACCCCGACGCGACCACCCCGGACCTGCGCCGCACCTGCCAGCGCGTGCTGGTGAGCAACCAGCACCTGGAAGGGCTCATCGAAGCGCTGCTGACCCTGGCCCGCAGCCAGCGCGGGCTTGACGTCCGGGTCGAGGTGGACCTCGCCGAGGCGGCCGCGGAGTGCGTCGAGGCGTTCGACGCCGAGGCCGCCGCCCGGGGCTGCCGGATCGAGGCCTCCTTCGGCGCGGCACGCACCGAGGGCGACGCCGGGCTGATCGAGCGGCTGATCGGCAACCTGGTCGACAACGCCGTCCGGTACAACGTGCCGGGCGGCCGGATCACGGTCTGGACCGGCCTGGAAGCCGGCCGGCCGGCGCTTCGGGTGGTGAACACCGGCCCGGAGATCGCACCCGGCCAGATCGACGCGCTCTTCGAGCCCTTCCACCGGCTCGACACCACCCGGGGACACTCCGAGCGGAGCGGCCTGGGAGTGGGCCTGTCGATCGTCGCCGCGATCGCGCTCGCGCACGGCGCCGAACTCCGCGCCGGCCCCGGCCCGGAGGGCGGACTCGACGTCCGGATCGGCTTCCGGCCCGTCCCGGCGCCGACCGCGGCGCGCGTCGGCTCGGAGCCTCCGCCGGTGATCGTGGCGGCCGAGTAGCCGAAGTGGCCGAGTAGTCGAAGTAGCCGAGTCGCCGAAGTAGCCGAAGTAGCCGGAGTAGTCGAGTAGCCGAGTGGCCGAGGCAGCCGATCAGCCGGCAGCGCACCACAGCACAGCACAGCACAGCAGAGCGCCGCGCCGACGGCCCGGGAACCGCACCCGGCCGAGTGAATCAGAACCCTGTCTCGCCGGCGGGACAGCGCCGCACAGCCTCCCGAAGCGGGTTCGCGCGCTGTGGGCTGCGCGAACGACGGAATTCACCCCGGAGAACACAGAGCGCGGACACCCGCGCCGACAGGCCCTTTCATGGCTTTTCGCCGCGGCCGCGAAGTATGGTGCGGCGACAAGTCGGCGGTAAAGATCCCAGCACTATGACTTCAATGGCTCAGGTCGCGAGAAGGTGATGTATGAGCACCGAGGAATTCGACGTGGTGGTCGTGGGTGGCGGACCGGGCGGTTCGACCCTGGCCGCGTTGGTGGCGATGCGGGGACACCGGGTTCTGATCCTGGAGAAAGAATCATTCCCGCGTTATCAGATCGGCGAATCGCTGTTGCCGTCGACGATTCACGGCGTGTGCCGGCTTATCGGCGCCAGCGATGAGCTTGCGAAAGCCGGATTCACCCTCAAGCGGGGCGGCACATTCCAGTGGGGCGCCAGTCCGGACCCCTGGACGTTCGCGTTCGCCGTCTCGCCGAAGATGGCGGGTCCGACGTCCTACGCGTACCAGGTCGAGCGGATGAAGTTCGACCAGATCCTGCTCGACAACGCCCGCCGGGCCGGCGCGGAGGTGCGCGAGCGGTGCCCGGTCTCGGCGGTGATCGAGGACGAGGAGGCCGTGCGCGGCGTCCGGTACACCGATGCCGACGGCGTCGAGCACGAGGTGGCCGCGAAGTACGTGGTGGACGCGTCGGGCAACACCAGCCGGATCTACCGCGCGGTCGGCGGCACCCGGAACTACTCGGAGTTCTTCCGCAACATCGCCCTGTTCGGGTACTTCGAGGGCGGCAAGCGGATGCCCGAGCCCAACGCGGGCAACATCCTGTGCGTCGCCTTCGACAGCGGCTGGTTCTGGTACATCCCGCTGAGCCCGACGCTCACCAGCGTCGGCGCCGTGGTCCGGCAGGAGCTGGCGGCCAAGGTCCAGGGCGACCCGGCCAGCACGCTGGCCGGCCTGATCGACGAGTGCCCGCTGATCAAGGAGCACCTGGCCGACGCCACGCAGGTCACCACCGGGGAGTACGGACGGACCCGGGTGCGCAAGGACTACTCGTACCACAACACGGTCTTCTGGCGTCCCGGCATGGTGCTCATCGGGGACGCGGCGTGCTTCGTCGACCCGGTCTTCTCCTCGGGCGTGCACCTGGCCACCTACAGCGGCCTGCTGGCGGCGCGCTCCATCAACAGCGTGCTGTCCGGGACGGTGAAGGAGGAGGCCGCCTTCACCGAGTTCGAGGCGCGGTACCGGCGCGAGTACGGGGTCTTCTACGAGTTCCTGACCTCGTTCTACGACATGCACGTGAGTGAGGACTCGTACTTCTGGCAGGCCCGCAAGATCACCAAGAAGAACCACTCCGAGCTGGAGGCCTTCGTCGAGCTGGTCGGCGGCGTCGCCTCCGGGGAGAGCGCGCTGACCGACGCGGAGGCGGTCGCCGAGCGGCTGCGGGCCCGGTCCGCGGAGTTCGCCGGCGCCGTCGAGGAGCTGGCCGGCGAGCGGGACGAGAGCATGATGCCGCTGTTCAAGTCCTCGGTGGTGCGGCAGGCGATGCAGGAGGGCACGCAGGTGCAGAACCAGGTGATCCTCGGCGAGCTGGGCGAGGACGTCCACGAGCTGGACACGCCGCTGTTCCCGGGCGGTCTCGTGCCGTCCGCGGACGGCATGTCCTGGGAGTTCCCCGAGCAGGTCTGACGAACGGCGACCGCGTCGCGCCCGGGCTCGGGCGCGACGCGGTCTGTCTGTGCGGGATCTGTCTGTGCGGGATCTGTCTGTGCGGGGTCTGTCTGAGCCGGTGTGTGTTCCGGTCATCTGTGCCGATCGCGTGGCCGGCCGGCCGGTCAGAGTCGGGGGATCTCCCCGTGCGACTGCTCCATCTCGACCGCCTCGTACAGCGCCTTGATGTTGGAACTGCCGAAGGTGCGCGCTCCCTGCCGCTCGATGATCTCGAAGAACAGGGTGCGCCGCGGGTGCCGCGACCGGGTGAAGACCTGGAACAGCTGGCCGTCGTGGTCCTGGTCGGCCAGCAGGTTGGTGGCCCGCAGGTCGGCCACGGTGTGGCCGGACACCTGCATCCGGTTGCCCAGCAGGTCGTAGTACGCGCCGGGCGAGGTGAGGAAGGTGACGCCGCGCGCGGTCAGGGCCTTGACGGCGCGGACCGCGTCGTCGGTGGAGAAGGCGAGGTGCTGGACCCCGGCGCCCTGGTGGCCCTTGAGGAAGTCGTCGATCTGCCCCGGGTGCGAGGTCCGTCCCGGCGCCAGGAGGGTCAGCGTCACCGCCCCGCTCCGGCTCTGCACCACCTTCGACTCCATCACCTGGGCGCCGATGGTGATGCGCTCCTCGAAGATCTCCTGGAAGCCCAGGGCCCGCTGGTAGTACTCGACCACGGGCTCCAGTTCGTCGGTGTTGAGGCAGACCGCGATGTGGTCGAGCTTCAGGAGCCCGATGTCGCCGGCGTCAGCGGTGTCGGATGCGTCCGTGTCGGTCTGCGGGGCAACGGGGACGAATCCGGGCGGCAGCCCGGCGGCCTCGTCGGGGTCGCGCTGGATCAGGGTGTGGACGACGTCGCCGAAGGCCGGGATGCTCGCGGCGCCGTCGGCGGCCGTCGGCATCTCCGGCAGGCCCAGGGCGATGTCCGCGATGCCGTCGCCGTGGACCAGGACGTAGGCCGACGCCGGGTGCTCCGGAGCCAGGCCCTCGGTCAGGACCAGCGTGATGGAGCCGTGCCGCAGGGCGGCGCTGCGGAAGCCGAGCTCCGCCGAGCCGTGCGTCCCCACGACGGAGAAGCCGTAGCCGGTCGTCCAGGACCGGACGGCGGCGTCCAGATTCTCGACGTAGATCTCGATGTACTCGATGGATTCCCGCGCTGCCCTCGATGTTTCTGGGGTATTCACAAAGAGCCCTCCCCGACTGATTGGAAATCGCTGTGATTTCGGGTCGCGAGTGCGAAAGTAAATGATCGGGGCAAGGCTACGGCGCGGGCGTCGATATTGTCACTTGTCGATGTCCGCGAAATCCTGTCTCAATATCTGGATATTCCGGCGCCCCGGGATGGGGCCGGAGGTGCCGGACGGCTGGAAAACGATCGGCACGCAGCGGTGGCGCACTGTCTCGCCGGCGGGACGAGCGCCGCGGCAGCCGGGTTGGCCGCGCCGGCGGATGGCCAGCGCATATGCGGTTTTCGGCGCTTCTCCGCAGTGCCGGAAAAAACCTGGGGCGGCCCGTGGGGCTCGATTTCTTGACGGTCCTCGGAATCGGAATCTACTTTGTGCTGGCACCGCTGTCTGATTTTTTGCGGCCTGCCGCCGGCTGGTGTGCCGGGGCCGGCCGATTCGCCACGACTGGCGGTGAGGACATGGTCCTGATCCGTGGTCCCCGGAATTCAGTGAGGCCTTCTGATGCTTGATCGCGAGAACCCTGACGCCTCGACTCGGGACCGGGAGACTCCGGTGCCCACGATCCTGCCGAAGGCCCGGCCCGAGGCCGTGCCGCTGTCGTTCGGCCAGCAGCGGATGTGGTTCGTGAACCGCCTGGAGCGCCACGACGAGGCCTACACCATGTCCTCGGCGGTGCGGTTGACAGGCGGCGAGCTGGATCTGGACGCCCTGCGCGCGGCCCTCGGCGACGTGGCGGCGCGGCATGAGGTGCTGCGCACCGTCGTGGTCGCCGAGGTCGGCGGGACCCCGCGCCAGCAGATCCTGGAGGTCGGCGCGCCGGGGGCCGTCCCGGAGCTGACGGTCCGCGCCGTGAGCGAGACGGAGCTGGGCGGCGCCCTGGCCGAGATCACAGGTCAGGCTTTTGATATCTCGTTGGTGGTTCCGTGGCGGGCCACTGTGTTGCGGTTGTCGCCGACGGAGCATGTGCTGGCGATCGTGGTGCACCACATCGCGGCCGACGGCTGGTCGATGGACGTGTTGGCGCGTGATGTGTCGGCGGCGTATGGGGCGCGGTGCGCAGGCGCTGGACCCGGTTGGGCGCCGCTGCCGGTGCAGTACGCGGATTTCGCGGTGTGGCAGCGGGAGGTGTTGGGAGACCGGGGCGACGCCGAGAGCGTGTGGGGCCGGCAGATGGGGTTCTGGTCCGAGACGCTGGCGGGCTTGCCGGAGCAGTTGGTGTTGCCGGCGGACCGGTCGCGTCCCGGCGTGGCCAGCCACCGCGCGGGTTCGGTCGGCGTGGCTGTCGACGCGGGTGTTCACGAAGGCCTGCTGCGGGTGGCGCGCAAGTGCCATGCGACCCTGTTCACGGTGTTGCAGGCCGGGCTGGCGCTGACGCTGTCCAGACTGGGAGCCGGCGAGGACGTCCCGGTCGGCTCGCGGGTCGCGGGCCGTCGGGACAAGGCCCTGGACGATCTGGTCGGCTACTTCGGCAACACCCTGGTGCTGCGCACCGATGTGAGCGGCGACCCGAGCTTCGCCGAGCTGGTGGAGCGGGTGCGGGACGCCGACGCCGCGGCCTTCGCGCACCAGGACCTGCCCTTCGAGCATCTGGTCGACGAGCTCCGTCCGGCCCGGACGCTGGCCTATCACCCGCTGTTCCAAGTCCTGTTGCTGATGACGGAGCCCACGGCGTCGGCGTGGGACCTGCCCGGGCTGCGCAACACGCCGGAACCGGTCACCGCCGAATCCGGGGCGGGCGACCACCTGTTCGGCCTCTTCGACCTCTACACCAAGCTCCAGGAACGGCTGACGGCCGACGGAGAAGCGGCGGGGATCGAGGGCGAGCTCCGGTACAGCCGCGACCTGTTCGACGAGGCGACGGTGCAGAGCCTGGTGTCGAGGTTCGTCAGGGTCCTGGAACAGGCGGTCGCCGACCCGTCGCTGCGGGTACGAGACCTCGACGTGCTGTTGCCCGGGGAGCGGAAGTGGTTGCTCGCCGAAGTCGGGACGGGAGCCGCGGCGGCTGAGCCGACGACGATCGCGGCGGCCTTCGAGGCGCAGGCGGCCCGGACGCCCGACGCCGTCGCGCTTCTGAGCGAGGGCATGGAGGTCGCCTATTCGGAGCTGGACGCGCGCGCGAACCGGCTGGCCCGGTTCCTGGCCGGGCAGGGTGTGCGCGTTGAGGACCGGGTCGGGGTGGCGTTGTCGCGCTCGCTCGATCTGGTGGTGGTGCTGCTGGCCGTCGCGAAGGCCGGCGCGGTGTACGTCCCGGTCGACACCGGCTATCCCGCCGAGCGGATCGCCTTCATCCTCGGCGACGCGGCGCCGACGCTGACCGTCACGACGTCCGACCTGGCGGAGAAGCTGCCGGTGGGGACCGAGGGGATCGTCGTGCTCGACGATCCAGCGACGGCCGCGCTGGTGGAGCAGGGCGCGTCGGACCCGGTCACCGACGGCGAGCGCGGCGGGCAGGTGCGGCCCGAATCCGGCGCGTACGTGATGTACACGTCGGGCTCCACCGGCAGGCCGAAGGGCGTCCTCGTATCGCAGAGTGCTGTGGCCGCGCTCGGCCTTGACGGGTGTTGGGGTGACATCGGCTCGGGTCGGGTGTTGTTCCACGCGCCGTTCGCCTTTGACGCCTCGTCGTTCGAGTTGTGGGTGCCGTTGTTGAACGGCGGCACGGTGGTCGTGGCGCCGGCCGGTGACGTGGACGCCGCGCGACTACGGACATTGATACCCGGGGCACGCCTGGACACGGTGCACGTGACCGCAGGCCTGTTGCGGGTGTTGGCGCAGGAGGATCCGGACAGCTTCTCCGGGCTGTCGCACGTGCTGACCGGCGGCGACGTGGTGTCCGCGGAAGCGGTGGCCCGCGTGCGGGCAGCCTGCCCGGAGGCTGAGGTCCGGCATCTGTACGGCCCGACCGAGGTGACGCTGTGCGCGACGACTCAGCTGCTGGAGCCGGGTTCGGAGACCCCGCAGGTGCTACCGCTGGGCGGACCACGCGACGGGGCGCGGGTGTTCGTGCTCGATGATGCTCTGCGTCCGGTGGCCCCCAACGTGCCGGGAGAGCTGTACACGGCCGGCGCCGGTCTGGCGCGCGGGTATGCGGACCGTCCGGGACTGACGGCGTCGCGGTTCGTGGCGTGTCCGTTCCTGCCCGGTGCGCGGATGTATCGGACCGGCGATGTCGTGCGGTGGGACTCAGAGGGCCGGTTGATGTTCGTCGGCCGGGTCGACGACCAGGTGAAGATCCGCGGCTTCCGCGTCGAACCCGGCGAGGTCGAGGCGGTCCTGGCGACCTGCCCCGGCGTCGGGCAGGCCGTCGTCGTCGCGCGCGCCGATGGCCAGAGCGACAAGCGTCTGATCGCCTATCTGGTCCCCGTCGAGGGCTTCGAAGGCCTCCGACTGGAGGGCGCGGCGGTGCTCGAGTTCGCGGCCGGCAAGCTGCCGGACTACATGGTGCCCGCAGCGGCCGTGGTCCTCGACGCCTTGCCATTGACGGCGAACGGGAAGGTGGACCGGGCTGCGCTGCCCGCCCCGGACTTCGCGGCGCTCGCCACCGACCGGGCTCCGCGCACCGCGCGGGAGGAGATCCTGTGCGGCCTGTTCGCTGACCTGCTCGGCCTGGAACGGGTCGGCATCGATGACGGGTTCTTCACTCTCGGCGGGGACTCGCTGACCGCGACCCGCCTGGTCGCGCGGATCAGGGCCGTGTTGGGCGTGGAGACGCCGATCTGGGCGGTGTTCGAAGCCCCGACCGTCGCCGGTCTGGCCGAATGGCTCGATCAGTCCGGTGTGTCGCGCCCCGCCGTGACGGCGGGCCCGCGGCCCGACGTGCTGCCGTTGTCCTTCGGTCAGTGGCGGATGTGGTTCGGGAACCGCCTGGAGCGGCCCGAGGTGTCGCACAACATGTCCACGGTCGTGCGGCTGGAGGGGAACCTGAACCTCGTCGCCCTGGAGGCGGCGCTGGTCGACGTGTCCGGCCGGCACGAGGCGCTGCGGACGCTCATCGCGGACGACGCCGGGGTCGCCCGTCAGGTCGTACTCGCTCCGGAGGCTCCGGCCGCGCTCCCTGAGCTGGTCGTTCGTCCCGTGACCGAGGCGGACCTGGAGTCGGTCCTGACCGAGATCGTAGGTCAGGCTTTTGATATCACGTCCATGATTCCGTGGCGTGCGGCGGTGTTGCAGTTGTCGCCGAAGGACCACGTGCTGGCCATCGTGGTGCATCACATCGCGACCGACGGGTGGTCGATGGACGTCCTGGCGCGCGATGTGTCGTCGGCGTACGTGGCGCGGTGCGCGGGCACTGAACCCGGTTGGGCGCCGCTGCCGGTGCAGTATGCGGATTTCGCGGTGTGGCAGCGGGAAGTGCTGGGCGATCGTGCGGACCCCGAGAGCGTGTGGGGCCGGCAGCTGGCGTTCTGGTCCGAGGCGTTGGCGGGCCTGCCCGAGCAGTTGGTGTTGCCGGCGGACCGGTCGCGTCCCGGGGTGGCCAGCCGGCGCGTGGGCTCGGTCGGCGTGGGTGTGGACGCGGATGTGCATGAGGGCCTGTTGAAGGTGGCGCGCAAGTGTCATGCGACCTTGTTCATGGTGTTGCAGGCCGGGCTGGCGCTGATGCTGTCCAGGCTCGGCGCCGGCGAGGACATCCCCGTGGGCTCGCCGGTCGCCGGTCGCACCGACGCGGCGCTGGACGACCTGGTCGGGCACTTCCTGAACACCTTGGTGCTGCGCACCGACGTCAGCGGCAACCCGACGTTCGCCGAGTTGGTGCGGCGGGTGCGGGACACCGACCTGGCCGGCTTCGCGCACCAGGATCTGCCCTTCGAGCATCTGGTCGACGAGCTCAATCCGACCCGGACGCTGGCCTATCACCCGCTCTTCCAGGTCCTGCTCGTGAAGGAGAGCCTTGACGGCACGGTCTGGCGGCTGCCCGGGCTCGGCACGACGCCCGTCCACGTCGCGGCGAGCACCGCGCAGTTCGACTTGGTGTTCGACCTGTGGGAGAACCCGACCGCCCAGGACGCCGCGGGGCTGGCCGGATTCCTCATCTACAGCGAAGACCTCTTCGATCCGGAGACGGCGCAGGGCTTGGTGGCGCGTCTGGCGCGGGTCCTCGAACAGGTGGCGCTGGACGCGTCGGTGCGGGTGCGGGACGTCGACGTGTTGCTGCAGGGGGAGCGGGATTGGCTGCTGACCGGGGTCGGCGCCGGAGACGCGACGACCGGGACGGCCGAGCCGGCGACGATAGCGGCGGCGTTCGAGGCCCAGGTCGCGCGGACGCCGGAGGCCGTGGCCGTGGTGTCGCAGGGTCTTGAGGTGACCTTCGCGGAGTTGGACGCGCGGGCGAATCGGTTGGCGCGGTATCTGCTTGAGCGGGGTGTGCGGGTCGAGGACCGCGTGGGTGTGGCGTTGTCGCGGTCGCTCGATCTGGTGGTGGCCCTGTTGGCGGCGGCGAAGGCCGGTGCGGTGTTCGTGCCGGTGGACACCGGCTATCCGGCCGAGCGGATCGCCTTCATCCTCGCCGACGCGGCCCCAGTGTTGATGATGACGACGGCTGATCTCGTGGAGAGGCTCCCGGCGGGAACGGCGGGAACCGTCGTGCTCGATGATCCGGCAACGGCTGTCGTCATCGGGGAGCGCCCCGACCGTCGGATGTCCGACACCGAGCGGCACGGAGTTCTCGCGCCGGAATGCGGCGCGTACGTGATGTACACCTCTGGGTCCACCGGGACGCCGAAGGGCGTGCTGGCTTCGCAGGGTGCTGTCGTGGCTCTGGGCCTTGACGGGTGCTGGGGCGATATCGGCTCGGGTCGGGTGTTGTTCCACGCGCCGTTCGCCTTTGACGCCTCGTCGTTCGAGTTGTGGGTGCCGTTGTTGAACGGCGGCACGGTGGTCGTGGCGCCGGCCGGTGACGTGGACGCGGCGCGGCTGCGGCAGCTGGTTGCAGATACCGATCTCGACGCGGTGCATGTGACCGCAGGCCTGTTGCGGGTGTTGGCGCAGGAGGATCCGGACTGCTTCGCGGGGTTGTCACATGTGCTGACCGGCGGTGACGTGGTGTCGTCGGAGGCGGTGGCCCGGGTGCGTGCTGTCTGTCCGGGTGCTGAGGTCCGCCATTTGTACGGTCCGACCGAGGTGACGCTGTGCGCGACGACTCAGCTGCTGGAGCCGGAGTCGGAGACCCCGCAGGTGCTGCCGCTGGGCGGACCGCGCGACGGGGCGCGGGTGTTCGTGCTCGATGATGCTCTGCGGCCGGTGGCCCCGAACGTGCCGGGAGAGCTGTATGTGGCCGGCGGCGGTCTCGGGCGCGGCTATCTGGATCGCGCCGGTCTCACGTCGGAGCGGTTCGTGGCGTGTCCGTTCCTGCCGGGTGAGCGGATGTACCGGACCGGGGACGTCGTGCGGCGGGGCGCCGACGGCCGGTTGATATTCGTCGGCCGGGTCGACGACCAGGTCAAGATCCGTGGCTTCCGGGTCGAGCCGGGGGAGATCGAGGCGGTGCTGGCGGCGTGCCCCGGCGTCGCGCAGGCGGTGGTGGCCGCGCATCGGGACGAGGCGTCGGACAAGCGCCTGGTGGCTTATGTGGTTCCGGCGGCAGACGGGTCGGCCGATCCGGCGGCGGTGCGCGAGTTCGCGGCCGGCAGGCTCCCCGACTATCTGGTGCCCGCGGTCGTGCTGGTGCTCGACGCGTTGCCGTTGACGGTGAACGGGAAGGTGGATCGGGCCGCGCTGCCCGCCCCGGACTTCGCGAGCCTGGCTGGTGCGCGGGCCCCGCGTACCGCGCGGGAGGAGA
Organism: Catenulispora sp. EB89; assembly: GCF_041261445.1. Lineage (NCBI taxonomy): Bacteria > Bacillati > Actinomycetota > Actinomycetes > Catenulisporales > Catenulisporaceae > Catenulispora > Catenulispora sp. EB89. Next base: position 39,561 of record NZ_JBGCCU010000026.1, on the reverse strand, counting down.
TCCTGTGCGGTCTGTTCGCCGACCTGCTCGGCCTGGAACGGGTCGGCATCGATGACGGGTTCTTCACCTTGGGCGGCGACTCGCTGTCGGCGACCCGCCTGGTCGCGCGGATTCGGGCCGTGTTGGGCGCGGAGGTCCCGATCTTCGCGGTGTTCGAGGCCCCGACCGTGGCAGGTCTGGCCGAATGGCTCGACGAGTCCGCGCAGACGCGTCCTCCGGTCGTGCCAGTCGTGCCAGTCGTGCCGGTCGTGCCGTCGGCGGTGGTGCCGTTGTCGTTCGGTCAGCAGCGGATGTGGTTCATGCACCGGCTGGAGGGTCCCAGCGCGGTCGACAACATTCCGTTGGTGGTGCGGTTGTCCGGCGGTTCGGTGGACGCCGCGGTGTTGCAGGCGGCGATGGCCGATGTCGCCGGTCGCCACGAAGCGCTGCGCACGATCATCGCGGACGACGCCGGGATCGCCGGTCAGGTGGTCCTGGACCTGGACGCGCCGGGGGCGGTCCCTCGCCTGGCGGTCCGTGCCGTGCGTGAGCCGGAGCTGCCGGAGGCTCTGCGAGAGGTGCTGTGTCAGGGCTTCGATCTGGCCGGCGAGGTGCCATGGCGCGCGGCGTTGCTGCGGCTGTCGCCGACGGAACACGTGCTGGCGATCGCCATGCACCACATCGCCACCGACGGATGGTCGGCCGACGTGCTGGCCCGCGACCTGTCGGTCGCCTACGCCGCACGACTTCGGGGGAGCGAGCCGGGCTGGTCGCCGCTGCCGGTGCGCTACACCGACTTCACGCTCTGGCAGCGGGAACTGTTGGCGGACCACGAGCAGGATCCGGAGAGCCTGGCCGGGCGTCAGCTGGCGTTCTGGAAGGACGCTCTGGCCGGGTTGCCGGAGCAGGTGCGGCTGCCGATGGACCGGCCGCGGCCCGCCGAGGTCACGCATCAGGGCTCGATGATGCGCTTCGAGGTCGACGCGCAGCTTCATCAGGGGCTGGCGAACGTCGCTCGGGCGTCCGGCGCGACGTTGTCCATGGTGGTGCAGGCCGCGTTGACGATCCTGTTGTCGGGGCTGGGCGCGGGGGACGACATCGCGCTGGGCACGCCGGTCGCCGGACGTACCGATCCGGCGCTGGACGACATGGTCGGCTACTTCCTCAACACCCTGGTACTGCGCACCGATCTGAGCGGCGACCCGACCTTCGCCCAACTCCTGCGGCGCGTGCGTACCGCCGACCTGGCCGCGTATGAGCACCAGGACATGCCCTTCGAACACCTCGTGGACGTCCTGCGACCGGCCCGATCGCTGTCCCACCACGCCTTGTTCCAGGTCGGTTTCGCAGTGCAGAACGCCGCCAAGGCCGGCATCGATCTGCCGGGTGTGCGCGCCGAACTGGAGCACTTCGACCTGGGGATCTCGAAACTCGACCTGTCGTTCTTCCTGTGGCAGCGCCCGGGTGCGGAGGGCGCCGCCGGACTCGACGGCTTCCTGGAGTACAGCCACGACCTGTTCGACGCCTCGACGGTGCGGGGCCTGACGGCGAGGTTCGTCAGGGTGCTGGAACAGGTCGTCGCCGATACATCGGTGCGGGTGCGGGACGTCGATGTGCTGTTGCCCGGAGAACGGGAGTGGCTGTTCGCCGAGGTCGGCGTGGGAGACGCGGCGGTTGAGGCGGCGACTGTCGCAGGAGCCTTCGAGGCGCAGGCGGCTAAGACACCCGACGCGGTGGCGGCGGTGTTCGAGGGCGTTGAGCTCTCCTATGCCGAGGTGGACGCCCGGGCGAATCGGCTGGGACGGCTTCTGATCGAGCGGGGTGTGCGGGTCGAGGACCGGGTGGTCGTCGCGCTGACGCGGTCGTTGGATCTGGTGGTGGCGCTGCTGGCGGTGGCGAAGGCCGGTGGGGTGTATGTGCCGGTGGATGCCGGCTATCCCGCTGAGCGGATCGCGTTCATGGTGCGTGACGCGGCCCCGGCGCTGACGGTCACGTCGTCCGATCTGGTGGAGAAGCTGCCTGTCGGAACTGCGGGGATCATCGTGCTCGACGATCCCGCGACGGCCGCGTCGGTCGGGCGGGGTGCGTCGGGTCCGATCGCGGACGGCGAGCGTGGCGGGCGTCTCGCACCCGAAGCGGGCGCGTACGTCATGTACACCTCCGGGTCCACAGGTACGCCGAAGGGCGTCGTGGTGTCGCAGGGTGCTGTGGCGGGCCTGGCGTTGGACGGGTGTTGGCACGGGATGGGATCGGGCCGGGTGTTGTTCCATACGCCGTTCGGGTTCGACCCGTCGACCTTTGAGCTGTGGGGCCCGCTGTTGAACGGCGGTGCGGTGGTGGTGGCGCCGGCGGGAGAGCTGGACGCGCCGCGGTTGCGGGAGCTGATCAGCGGGTCGGGGTTGACCGTGGTGAACGCGGCGGCCGGGCTGCTGCGGGTGTTGGTGGAAGCCGACGCCGCCTGCTTCTCGGGGTTGTCGCATGTGCTGACCGGCGGTGATGTGCTTCCAGGACAGACGGTCGCACGGTTGCTGGCGGCGTGTCCTGATGTCGCGCTGTGGAATCTTTACGGCCCGACTGAGGTGACGTTGTGTGCGACGACGTTCACGGCGGGCCCGGGGGTTTGGGGCGGTGCGGTCATGCCGATCGGCGCCCCGCGTGACGGCGTTCGGGTATTCGTGCTCGACGACACCTTGCGTCCGGTGGCGCCGAACGTGCCGGGGGAGTTGTATGTCGCCGGCACCGGTCTGGCTCGCGGCTATCTGGACCGTTCAGGGCTGACCGCCGAGCGGTTCGTGGCGTGTCCGTTCCTTGCCGGCGAGCGGATGTACCGGACCGGGGACCTGGTCCGCTGGGATGCGGACGGCCGATTGGTGTTCCTCGGCCGCAGCGACGACCAGGTCAAGATCCGTGGATTCCGCGTGGAGCCGGCCGAGGTCGAGGCCGCGCTGTCGAGCCATCCCGGCGTGGCGCAGGCCGTGGTCATGGCCCGCCACGATGGTGGCCTGGACAAGCGTCTGTTCGGCTACATCGTCGCGGATCAGGACACTGCGTTTGAGGGTGCGGCGGTGCGCGACTATCTGGCCGCAATACTGCCGGACTACTTGGTGCCGACCGCGGTGATCGTCCTGGACGCCTTGCCGGTGACGGCGAACGGCAAGGTGGATCGGGCCGCGCTGCCCGCGCCGGACTTCGCCGCGCTGGCCACCGACCGGGCGCCGCGCACCGCGCGCGAGGAGATCCTGTCCGGGCTGTTCGCCGAGGTGCTCGGCCTGGACCACGTCGGCATCGACGACGGGTTCTTCCACCTCGGCGGCGACAGCATCATGTCGCTGCAGCTGGTCGCCCGGGCGCACAGCGCTGGGATCGCGATCACCGCACGCGACGTGTTCGTCCACAAGACCGTCGCCGCCCTCGCCGCCCTTGCCGACGAAACAGCCGCACAACCCGCTCGCCGCCACGACCCCGACCACGGACCGCTCCCGCTCACTCCGATCATGCACGCGCTGCGGGAACGAGGCGGCCCGAGCGTCCTCGGCGCAGGCTTCTCCCAGTGGATGGTCGTGACCGCGCCGGCCGACCTGGACCTTGACCGGCTCGCCCGGGCCGTCCAAGCGCTGGTCGCCCACCACGGCGCACTGCGGATGCGCCTGGTGGGAGCAGAAGCGGACGGATTGCCGCGCCTCGATATCCCCACGCCTGAGCCTGCCTCGAAGGCTGTGGAGTCCTGGGTGCGCCGCGTCGACGCGCAGGAGCCGGCCGACGACGAGCTCGACGAGTTCATCGACGGTCACGCCCGGGCGGCGTCGGGCCGACTCGATCCGCGCGCGGGCGTCATGCTCCAGGCCCTGTGGTTCGACCGGGGAGCGGGCCGCCCCGGCCGACTGCTCTTGGTCGTTCACCACCTGGCGACCGACGGGGTCTCCTGGCGGATTCTGCTCGCGGATCTGGCGACGGTCTGGCAGGCGATCCAGTCTTTTGAGACGCCGGCTCTGGACCCGGTGCCGACGTCGTTCCGCCGGTACGCCCTGGCCTTGGCGGAGCAGCCTGACGAGCCGGCCCGGCTTACCGCGCTGGACGCCTGGAGCCGCGTGCTCCGTGCGGCCGCCGGCGAACCACCGGTCGGGCGGCGTCGCCTCGCCGACCGGGACACCCACGCCGGTCTGTGCCGGCTCAGCGTCACGGTGGATCCGGACGTGACGTCCGCCGTGCTGACCACGGTGCCCGCGACGTTCCACGTCGGCGTGGACGACGTGCTGCTCGCCGGGCTCACGGCGGCCCTGGCGCGGCGGCGGATCCGGCGCGGCGAGCGGCCCGGCTCTGTCCTGGTGGACGTGGAGGGCCACGGCCGGCAGGAGTTCTCAGACGGGATGGACCTGTCGCGGACCGTGGGCTGGTTCACCAGCATGCACCCGGTGCTCCTCGATCCGGGGCCCGCCGATCCGGCGCGAGTACTCGCCGGCGAGCAGGAGGCCGGAGATCTGGTCATGCGGGTCAAGGAACAGCTGCGTGCGGTACCGGGAGACGAGCTGAGCTACGGCCGGCTGCGCTACCTCGACGAAGGGGCCGCCGCCGTCCTTGCGGAGCTGCCTACGGCGCAGATCGGCTTCAACTACCTGGGCCGCTTCGCCGGCGCGTCGGGTGACGAAACGGCGGGCGGCGGATCCCCGGGCGACGGCTCCCCGCCGGACTGGCGGCTCGCCGGGCCGCGGGCGATGGGCGGGGACGCGCCCCCTGAGATGCGGGCCGTGCACGCGCTGGAGACCGGCGGGGTGGTCCGGGACGCCGACCACGGCCGGCCGGAGCTGGTCCTCCAGCTGGCCTGGGTGTCAGAGCTCTTCGACGAGGCGGACGTCAGGGAACTGCTCCAGGAATGGGCGGCGATGGTGCGGGGCCTGGCCGCGTGCGCGGCTCGGCCGGGGGCCGGCGGCCACACCCCGTCGGACCTGGCGCTGGTCCGGCTCGACCAGGCGCAGATCGACGAGATCGAGGACATGTTCGAGGACGTAGACCCCCAGGACGGAGCGGTCCAGTGGCTCAGCGAGTAGAGGACGTCTGGCCGCTGACCCCGTTGCAGCAGGGGTTGTGGTTCCACTCCCGGTTCGACGACCAGGCGTCGGACGTCTACGTGGTCCAGGTGCGTCTGACCATGCGGGGCCCGCTCGACGCGGCGGTGCTCAAAACGGCCTGGGAAACGGTGGTCGCCCGGCATTCGGCCCTGCGCGCGTGCTTCCGCCGGCCGGCCGGCCGGGACGAGCCGGTGCAGGTCATCGCCGGCCGGGTGGCACTGCCGTGGCGACAGGTCGACCTGTCGCAGCTTCCTGAGACGGAAGCGCTGGCGAAGGCGGAGCAGCTGGCGTCGGAGGAACGGGAACGCCGGTTCGACCTCGCGGTTCCTCCGCTGTTGCGCTTGCTGTTGCTGCGTTTCGGTCCGGACGATCACCGGCTGGTGGTGACCAACCACCACCTTCTGATGGACGGCTGGTCGCTGCCCTTGCTGCACAAGGAGGTCTCGGCGGTCTACGCGGCCGGCGGCGACGCCGCGGTGCTGCCGCCGGTGGTGCCGTACCGGGACTACGTGGCCTGGCTCGGTGAGCAGGACACCGAGGCGGCCCGCGCGGCGTGGCGGGCGGAACTGGCCGGTGCTGACGAGCCGAGCCTCTTCTCGCGCACGGCCACCGGGGTCGCGGAACCGTCCGGTGCCGGGCCGGGCGGCGAGCCGGGACCGTCGGCCGAACCGCGGGAACTCCGCGTCGCCGTGAGCCGCGAGCTCACCGCGGCGCTGACGGAGGCGGCGCGCGCCCGGGGCCTGACGGTGAACACGATGGTCCAGGGGGCCTGGGCGCTGCTCCTGGGCCGGCTCTCGGGCCGCGACGACGTGGTGTTCGGGGCGACGGCGGCGGGGCGTCCCGCCGAGCTGCCCGGCGTCGAGCGCATGGTCGGCCTGTTCATCGCCACGGTTCCGGTCCGGGTGCGCCTCTCGCCCGCGCGGCCGGTCGTCGACGTGCTCGCCGAGCTGCAGGACCGGCAGGCCGCGCTGATCCCCCATCAGTACGTGGGCCTGCCCGAGATCAGGCGGGCCGGCGGTCCGGGCGCCGAGTTCGACACGCTGCTGATCTTCGAGAACTACCCGGACGACCCGGACGGCTCCCGCCGGATGGGTGAGGTGACGGTGTCCATGCTCGGCGGGCACAACGTCAGCCACTACCCGCTGAGCCTGGCCGTCGTCCCCGGGGCCGAACTGCTGTTGGTCCTGACGTATCGGCCCGACGCGTTCGCCCCCGCGACGGCGCAGGGCTTGGTGGCGCGTCTGGTGCGGGTCTTCGCGCAGATCGCCGACGACGCGTCGGTGCCGGTGCGGGACGTCGACGTGCTCCTGCCGGGGGAGCGGGAGTGGCTGCTCGGCGAAGTCGGCGTGGGAGGTGCGGCCGCTGCGCCGGCCACGATCGCCGGCGCCTTCCAGGCCCAGGTCGCGCGGACGCCGGAGGCCGTCGCGGCAGTGTATGAGGGTACTGAGATCACTTTCGCGGAGTTGGACGCGCGCGCGAATCGGCTGGCGCGGCATCTGCTTGAGCGGGGCGTGCGGGTTGAGGACCGGGTCGGGGTGGCGCTGACGCGGTCGCTCGATCTGGTGGTCGCTCTGCTGGCGGCGGCGAAGGCCGGCGCGGTGTTCGTGCCGGTGGACACCGGCTATCCCGCTGAGCGGATCGCCTTCATCCTCGATGACGCGGCCCCGGCGTTGGTGGTGACGTCGGCTGACCTCGCGGAGAAGGTGCCGGTGGGAGCCACGGGGATCATCGTGCTCGACGATCCCGCGACGGCCGCCCTGATCGGCCGAGGGGGATCGGGTCCGGTCACCGACGGCGAACGCCGTGGGCGTCTCGCGCCGGAATGCGGCGCGTACGTGATGTACACCTCCGGGTCCACCGGAACGCCGAAGGGCGTGCTGGCTTCGCAGGGTGCTGTGGCCGCGCTGGGCCTTGACGGGTGTTGGGGCGAGATCGGCTCGGGCCGGGTGTTGTTCCACGCCCCGTTCGGGTTCGACGCCTCGTCGTTCGAGCTGTGGGTGCCGTTGTTGAACGGCGGCACGGTGGTGGTCGCGCCTGCGGGCGACGTGGACGCGGCGCGGCTGCGGACGTTGGTCGCTGAGACGGACCTGGACGCGGTGCACGTCACCGCAGGCCTGTTGCGGGTGTTGGCGGAGGAGGACCCCGGCTGCTTCTCGGGGTTGTCGCATGTGCTGACCGGCGGCGACGTGGTGTCGTCGGACGCGGTGGCCCGGGTGCGGACGGCGTGTCCTGCGATAGAGGTGCGGCATCTCTACGGCCCGACCGAGGTGACGCTCTGCGCGACGGCCCTTGTGGTCGAGCCGGGTTCGGAGATACCGCAGGTGCTGCCGTTGGGCGGGCCGCGTGACGGGACCCGGGTGTTCGTGCTCGACGAAACATTGCGTCCGGTGGCGCCGAACGTGCCGGGGGAGTTGTACGTCGCCGGGTCCGGCCTGGCCCGCGGCTACCTGGATCGTGCCGGTCTCACCTCCGAGCGGTTCGTGGCGTGTCCGTTCCTGCCGGGTGTGCGGATGTACCGGACCGGCGATGTCGTGCGCTGGGACGCGGACGGCTGCTTGGTGTTCGTCGGTCGTGCTGACGACCAGGTCAAGATCCGCGGCTTCCGGGTCGAGCCGGGCGAGATCGAGGCCGTCTTGGCCGCGCAGTCCGGAGTGGCCCAAGCCGTGGTGGTTGCTCGGCGCGATGAGGGATCGGACAAGCGCCTGGTCGCCTACCTGGTCCCCGCCGACGACTCCGCGCTGGATGGCGCGGCGGTGCTGAAATCCGTGGCCGACAAGCTGCCGGACTATATGGTGCCGGCCGCGGCCGTGGTTCTCGACGCGCTGCCGCTGACGGCGAACGGGAAGGTCGATCGGGCCGCGCTGCCCGCCCCGGACTTCGCGGCGCTCGCCACCGGCCGCGCCCCGCGTACCGCGCGGGAGGAGATTCTGTGCGGTCTGTTCGCTGATCTGCTCGGTGTGGAGCGGGTCGGGATCGACGACGGGTTCTTCACCCTCGGCGGGGACTCGCTGACCGCGACCCGCCTGGTCGCGCGCATCAGATCGGCGCTGGGGACGGAGCTGCCGATCCGCGCGGTGTTCCAGTTCCCGACGGTCGCTGGCCTGGCCGGACGGCTGGACGAGTCGGCGCTTACGCGTGCCTCGGTGGTTCCGGCTGTCCGGCCGGAGGCGGTGCCGCTGTCGTTCGGTCAGCAGCGGATGTGGTTCATGCACCGGCTGGAGGGTCCCAGCGCGGTCGACAACATTCCGTTGGTGCTGCGGCTGACCGGTGGTCCGGTGGATGCTGCGGTGTTGCAGGCGGCAATGGCCGATGTCGCCGGTCGGCACGAAGCGCTGCGCACGGTCATCGCGGACAGCGCGCAGACCGTCGCTGCCGACGGCGTGTCCCGCCAAGAGATCTGGGACGCCGGGAGTCCGGCCGCCGTCCCGCAGCTGGTGGTCCGCCAGGTGAGCGAGGCGAACGAGGCAGACAAGGCAGACGAAGCGGACTGGTCCACGGCGCTGACCGAGGTGACGGGTCAGGGTTTTGATCTGGCGCGCGAGGTGCCGTGGCGGGTCGCGTTGCTGAGCCTGTCGCCGGCAGAGCACGTGCTGGCGATCGTGGTGCACCACATCGCGGCCGACGGCTGGTCGATGAACGTCCTGGCCCGAGACCTCTCCACCGCGTACGCCGCCCGCCTGCGCGGGCAAGGCCCCGACTGGTCGCCGCTGCCGGTGCAGTACGCCGACTTCACGCTGTGGCAGCACGAGCTGTTGGCGGACCGCCGGCAGGACCCTGAGAGCTTGGCCGGCCGTCAGCTGGCGTTCTGGAAGGACGCGCTGGCCGGGTTGCCGGAGCAACTGGAGCTTCCGGTGGACCGGCCGCGGCCCGCGGAACTGACGCATCGGGGCTCGACGGTGCACTTCGAGATCGACGCGCGACTCCATCAGGAGCTGGTGAACGTCGCTCGGGGCTGTGGCGCGACGATGTTCATGGTGGTGCAGGCCGCTTTGGCGTTGTTGTTGTCGAGGTTGGGCGGTGGCGAGGACATCCCGCTGGGCACGCCGATCGCCGGGCGTACCGATGCCGCGCTGGACGATCTGGTCGGCTACTTCCTCAATACCCTGGTACTGCGCACCGACCTGAGCGGCGATCCCTCCTTCACCGAGCTCGTGGGTCGCGTGCGGGAGACGGACCTCGCCGCCTACGCCCACCAGGATCTGCCGTTCGAACACCTCGTGGACGTCCTGCAACCGGCCCGCTCGCTGTCCCGACACCCCCTGTTCCAAGTCGCGTTCGCCCTCCAGAACGCCGTCGAGTCGGGCTTCGAACTGCCGGGTGTGGACGCCGAGTTCGAGCACTTCGATCTGGGGATCTCCAAGTTCGACATGTCCGTCCTGTTGCAGGAGCGTCCCGACGACGGAGGCGGCGCGTCCGGCCTGGACGGCCTGGTGGCGTACAGCCTCGACCTGTTCGACCAGCACACGATCGAGGACCTGACAGCGCGGCTGACCGGAGTCCTGGCACAGATCGCCGCCGACGCCGCCGTGCGGATCGGTGACGTGGACGTGCTGCTGCCCGGAGAGCGGGAGCGGCTGATCGCGCAGACCGGTACGGGGAACGCGGCGGTCGTGCCGGTGACGATCGCGGAGGCGTTCGCGGCGCGCGCCGCCGAGCAGCCCGGCGCGCCGGCCATCGTTTCAGGACACGAAGACGGAACGCTGACCTACGCCGAGCTCGACGCGGCGGCGAACCGCTGGGCCCGCTACCTGATCGCGCGGGGCGTCCGGGTCGACGACCGGGTGGCGGTGGCGCTGACCCGGTCGGCCGACCTGGTGGTGGCGCTGCTCGCGGTGGTGAAGGCCGGCGGCGTGTACGTGCCGGTGGACGTCGCCTACCCTGCCGAGCGGATCGCCTACACCTTGGAGGACTCGGCACCCGTGGCTGTGCTCACGGCGAGCGCGCTCGTGGACCGGCTGCCGACCGGTCTCGACGGTCTCGTGCAGATGGACGATCCGGTCGTCCTCCGCGCGGTGGCAGACCTCGACGACAAGCCGATCGCCGACGCCGAGCGCGCCGGCTGTCTCGCCCCCGAGTCCGGCGCCTACGCGATGTACACGTCGGGCTCGACCGGTACGCCCAAGGGCGTGCTGGTGACGCAGGGCGCTGTGGCCGCCCTGGCGTTGGACTCCTGCTGGGGCGGCATCGGCTCGGGCCGGGTGCTGCTGCACACGGCGTTCGGATTCGATCCCTCGACGTTCGAGGTGTGGGGAACCCTGTTGGCCGGCGGGACCGTCGTCGTGGCGCCGCCCGACGAGCTGGACCCGGTACGGCTGCGGGAACTGGTCGCGCGCGCCGGGGTGACCGTCGTGCACATGACCACCGGCCTGCTGCGGGTGTGGGCGGAGGAGGATCCCGGCTGCTTCGCGGGGCTCTCCCACGTGCTGATGGGCGGGGAGGCGGCGCTGCCCGAGGCGGTGGCCCGGATTCAGCGGGCGTGCCCCGAGGTCGCCGTGTGGAACCTGTACGGTCCGACCGAGACGACGCTGTGCGCCACCACCTTCACCCTGCACGCCGGGAACCACCACCGGTTCTCGACCTCGGTGCCCATCGGCGCCCCGCGCGACGGGGTACGCGTGTTCGTGCTCGATGACGCGCTGCGTCCGGTCGCCCCGAACGTGCCCGGCGAGCTGTATGTGGCCGGTGCCGGTCTGGCCCGCGGCTATCTGAAGCGGTCGGGCCTCACCTCGGAGCGGTTCGTGGCGTGTCCGTTCATACCGGGCGCGCGGATGTATCGGACCGGCGATGTCGTGCGGTGGGACGCGGACGGCCGGTTGGTGTTCGTCGGCCGGGTCGACGACCAGGTGAAGATCCGCGGCTTCCGGGTCGAGCCCGGCGAGGTCGAGGCGGTGTTGGCGGCCTGCCCCGGCGTCGCGCAGGCCGTCGTCCTGGCGCGCGCCGACGAACCGGGCGGCGACAGCAAGCGCCTGGTCGGGTACCTCGTCCCGGCCGGGTCCGAGGCCGGCCCGGCGTTGGACCCGGCCGCGGTCCACGAGTTCGTCGCGGCCCGGCTGCCCGAGCACATGGTGCCGGCCGTGCTGCTGACGCTCGACGCCTTGCCGCTGACGGTGAACGGCAAGGTGGACCGCGCCGCGCTGCCCGCTCCGGAGTTCGCCGCGGGCCCGATCGTCCGTGCCCCGCGCACCGTGGCCGAGGAGATCCTGTGCGGCCTGTTCGCGGATCTGCTCGGCTTGGAGCGGGTCGGGATCGACGACGGCTTCTTCACCCTGGGCGGGGATTCCCTCAGGGCGATGCGCCTGGTCGCGCGGATCAGGTCGGTGTTGGGCGCGGAGCTGCCGATCCGGGCGGTGTTCCAGTTCCCGACGGTCGCGGGCCTGGCCGGGCGGCTGGACGAGGCGGCGGTGCCGCGCCCGCGGCTGTTGCCCGCGGTGCGGCCGGAGGCACTGCCGTTGTCGTTCGGGCAGCAGCGGATGTGGTTCGTGCGGCAGCTGATCGGATCGAGCGCGGTCGACAACCTCTCGTCGGTCCTGCGGTTGCGCGGTGCCCTGGACGTGGCCGCGTTGCAGGCGGCGGTGACGGATGTGGCCGGCCGCCACGAGCCGCTGCGCACGGTGTTCGTCGAGGTGGACGGCACGGGCCGGCAGGAGATCCTGGACGTCGGAGCGCCCGGCGCCGTCCCGCTCCTGACCGTGCGCGAGGTGACGGACGCCGAGCGGCCCGAGGCGCTGCGAGCCTTGGCGGGTCAGGGCTTTGATCTGGCTCGCGAGGTGCCGTGGCGTGTGGGGCTGTTGCGGTTGTCGCCGACGGAGCACGTGCTGGCGATCGTGATGCATCACATCGCCTCCGACGGCTGGTCGGTCGACGTGCTGACCCGGGACCTGTCCGCGGCCTACGCCGCGCGCCTGCACGGCCGGGCTCCGGACTGGTCGCCGCTGCCAGTGCAGTACGCGGACTTCACGCTCTGGCAGCGTGATCTGCTCGGCCGGCAGGACGACCCCGAGAGCCTGTTCGGTCGGCAGGCCGCCTACTGGAAGAAAGCTCTCGCCGGTGTGCCGGAAGAGCTCGCGCTGCCGACCGACCGGCCGCGCCCGGCGAAGCCGAGCCGTCAGGGTTCGTTGATCCCCTTCAAGATCGACCCGCTGGTGCACCGGAGATTGGCGGAGATCGCGCACGGGTGTGGCGCGACGCTGTTCATGGCGGTGCAGTCGGTGGTGGCGGTGTGGTTGTCGCGGTTGGGTGCGGGTGAGGACATCCCGTTGGGCTCGCCGATCGCGGGGCGTACCGATGCCGCCCTGGACGATCTGGTCGGTTACTTCCTCAATACCCTGGTATTGCGCACCGATCTCAGCGGTGATCCCACTTTCGCCGAGCTCATGGCCCGGGTGCGGGAGACCGACCTGGCCGCCTTCGCGCATCAGGATCTGCCGTTCGAACACCTCGTGGACGTCCTGCAACCGGCTCGCTCGCTCTCCCGGCACCCGCTGTTCCAGGTCGGGTTCTCGCTCCAGACGGCACCCGACTTCGCGGTCCGGTTCGCCGACCTCGACGTCCGGGTGGAGCTCGTCGAACTGGACGTCGCGAAGTTCGACCTGTCGGTCCTGCTCTGGGAGCACTCCGACGCGGAGGGCGCCGCCGGGCTCGACGGCTTCGTGGAGTTCAGCCACGACCTGTTCGACCGCGCGACGGCGCAGGGCTTGGCGACGCGTCTGGTCGGGGTCTTCGAGCAGGTCGCCGCTGACACATCGGTGCGGGTGCGGGACGTCGACGCGTTGTTGCCCGGGGAGCGGGAGTGGTTGCTCGCCGAGGTCGGTGCCGGAGGCGCGGCGGTTGAGGCGGCGACGATCGCGGGAGCCTTCGAGGCGCAGGTCGCCCGGACGCCGGATGCGGTCGCTGCGGTGTTCGAGGGCGCTGAGCTTTCCTACGCCGAGTTGGACGCCCGAGCGAATCGGCTGGCGCGGTACCTGATCGAGCGGGGTGTGCGGGTCGAGGACCGGGTCGTGGTGGCGTTGGCGCGGTCGCTGGATCTGGTGGTGGCGCTGCTGGCGGTGGCCAAGGCCGGCGGCGTCTACGTGCCCGTGGATACCGGCTATCCCGCCGAGCGCGTCGGGTTCATGATGCGGGACGCGGCCCCGGTGCTGACTGTCACGTCGTCTGATCTGGTGCGGAAGCTGCCTGCCGGAACCCTGTCGATCGTCGTGCTCGACGATCCCGCGACTGCCGCCGACATCGCGGAGCGCCCGCATCGGTCCGGGCTCCTCGCCTCCGATAGCGGCGCGTACGTGATGTACACCTCCGGCTCCACCGGGACGCCGAAGGGCGTGGTGGTGTCACAGGGTGCTGTGGTGCGGCTGGCGCTGGACGGCTGTTGGCGTGGGATGGGGTCCGGCCGGGTGTTGTTCCATACCCCGTTCGGGTTCGACCCTTCGACCTTTGAGTTGTGGGGTCCGCTGTTGAACGGCGGTGCGGTGGTGGTGGCCGGGCCGGGCGAACTGGACGCGGTGCGGCTGCGAGAGCTGGTGGCCGGGTCGGGTCTGGACACGGTGAACGCGGCGGCCGGGCTGCTGCGGGTGCTCGTGGAGGCCGACGCGGGGTGCTTCTCGGGGTTGTCGCATGTGCTGACCGGCGGCGATGTGTTGCCGGGTCAGACGGTGGCGCAGTTGCTGGCGGCGTGTCCCGATGTCGCGCTGTGGAATCTGTACGGCCCGACCGAGGTGACATTGTGCGCGACGACGTTCACGGCAGGTCCGGGGGCGTGGGACGGCGCGGTGATGCCGATCGGCGGGCCGCGTGACGGCGTACGCGTGTTCGTGCTCGATGACGCTCTGCGTCCGGTGCCTCCGAACGTGTCCGGCGCGCTTTATGTGGCCGGCACCGGCCTGGCCCGCGGTTACTTGGACCGTCCGGGACTGACGGCGGAACGGTTCGTGGCGTGTCCGTTCGAGCCCGGGACCCGCATGTACCGCACCGGCGACGTGGTGCGCTGGAGCGCGGACGGCCGGCTGGTGTTCCTCGGCCGCAGCGACGACCAGGTCAAGATCCGCGGGTTCCGCGTCGAGCCCGGCGAGGTCGAGGCCGCCTTGTCCAGCCACCCCGATGTGGCGCAGGCCGTGGTCACGGCGCGCCGCGACGGTGCGGCGGACCAGCACCTGATCGGCTACGTCGTACCGAGCCAGCACACCGTGCTCGACGGCGCGGCGGTCCGTACGCACCTGGCCGGGAGGCTGCCGGACTACCTGGTGCCGACCGCGGTGATCGTCTTGGACGCGTTGCCGGTGACGGCGAACGGGAAAGTGGATCGGTCCGCGCTCCCGGCCCCGGACTTCGCCGCGCTCACCACCGACCGAGCCCCGCGCACCGCGCGCGAGGAGATCCTGGCCGGGCTGTTCGCCGAGGTGCTCGGTCTGGAGCGGGTCGGCGTCGACGACGGCTTCTTCCGCCTGGGCGGCGACTCGCTGACCGCGATGCGGCTGGTGGCGCGGATCCGCACGGTGCTCGGTACGGAGGTGCCGATCTCGGCGGTGTTCGACACCCCGACTGTGGCCGGGCTCGCCGCGTGGTCGCAGGACTCTGTGACGCCGCGGACCCCCGTGGCCGCCGGGCCCCGGCCCGAGGCGCTGCCGCTGTCCTTCGGCCAGCAGCGGATGTGGTTCCTGCACCGGTTGGAGGGCTTGAGCCCGGTCAACAACATCCCCTTCATCGTCCGGCTCCGTGGCGCGTTGGACGTCGAGGCGTTCCGGGCCGCGGTGGCGGATGTGGCCGGCCGGCACGAGGCCCTGCGCACGGTGTTCGGCGAGGACGACGGCATCGCCCGCCAGATCGTCCTGGATTCCGAAGCGCCCGGGGCCGTGCCCGGGTTGACGCTGCGCGAGGTGACGGAAGCACAGTTGCCCGCGGCGCTGACCGAGGCCGCCGGCCGCGGATTCGATCTGGCACGCGAGGTGCCCTGGCGCGTGGGGCTGTTGCGGCTGTCGGCGACCGAACACGTGCTGGCGATCGTGATGCACCACATCGCCTCCGACGGCTGGTCGGCCGGCGTGCTGACCCGGGACCTGTCCGCCGCTTACACCGCACGCGGAGCCGGACAAGCTCCGGACTGGTCGCCGCTGCCGGTGCAGTACGCGGATTTCACGCTCTGGCAGCGTGGTCTGCTCGATCGCCGCGACGATCCCGAGAGCCTGTTCGGCCGTCAGCTGGCGTACTGGACCGAGGCGTTGGCGGGCCTGCCGGAGCAGTTGGCGTTGCCGGTCGATCGGCCGCGGCCCGCGGAGGAGTCGCATCAGGGCTCGTTGTTGCCGTTCCGGATCGACGAGCAGGTGCACCGCGGACTGGTCGAGGTGGCTCGTTCGTCCGGGGCGACGCTGTTCATGGTGGTCCAGGCCGGGTTGGCGGTGTGGTTGTCGCGGTTGGGTGCCGGCGAGGACATCCCGTTGGGCTCGCCGATCGCCGGCCGTACGGACGCCGCGCTTGACGATCTGGTCGGCTACTTCCTCAATACCCTGGTACTGCGCACCGATCTGAGCGGTGACCCCACCTTCGCCGAGCTCGTCGGCCGGGTCCGGGAGACCGACCTGGCCGCGTACGCCAACCAGGATCTGCCGTTCGAGTACCTGGTGGACGTCCTGCAGCCGGTCCGTTCGCTGTCTCACCATCCCCTGTTCCAGGTGTCGTTCGCGCTGCAGAACGCCCCCGACGCCGACCTCCGGCTGCCGGGCCTGGACGTCGGCATCGAACCGCTCGAACTGGACGTCGCGAAGTTCGACCTCTCCCTCCACCTGTGGGAGCGCTTCGACACCGAGGGCGCCGCCGCCGGGCTGGACGGCCTGCTCGTGTACAGCACCGACCTGTTCGACGCCTCGACGGTGCAGAGCCTGGTCCAGCGCTTCATCAGAGTTCTGGAACAGGTGGTCGCCGATGCTTCGGTGCGAGTGAGCGACGTCGACGTGCTGTCGCCGCAAGAGCGGGAGCGGCTGGTCTCCGAGATCGGTACCGGAGACGCGCCGCCCGAGCCGGCGACGATCGCCGCGGCCTTCGAAGCCCAGGCGGCCCGGACCCCGGACGCCGTCGCGCTCGTGTTCGAGGGCGTCGAGCTCTCCTACGCCGAGTTCGACGCACGGGCGAACCGGTTGGCGCGGCTGCTGATCGACCGGGGCGTGCGGGTCGAGGACCGCGTCGTGGTGGCCGCGGCCCGGTCGCTGGATCTGGTGGTGGCACTGCTGGCGGTGGCGAAGGCGGGCGGCGCGTACGTGCCCGTGGACACCACCTATCCCGCCGAGCGGGTCGAGTTCATGATGCGGGACGCGGCCCCGATGCTGACGATCACCGCGTCCGAGTCGGTGGAGAAGCTGCCGGCGGACACGTCGGGAGTCGTCGTGCTCGATGATCCGGCCACCGTCGCGCTTGTCGCGATGTACTCGGGCGACCCGCTGTCGGACGGCGAGCGGTCCGGACGGCTGCTGCCCGAATGCTCCGCGTACATGATGTACACCTCCGGGTCCACCGGCACGCCCAAGGGCGTGGTGATCACCCAGAGTTCGGTCGCCGGGGTCGGCCGGGACGCCTCCTGGGGCGAGGTCGGGTCCGGGCGGATGCTGTTCCAGACGCCGTTCGGGTTCGACGTCTCGACCTTCGAGCTGTGGGGCACGCTGCTGGTCGGCGGCACGCTGGTGATCGCGCCGCCCGGGGCGCCGGACGCGGCCCGGATGCGCGAGCTGATCGCCGGAGCCGGGCTGACCGCCGCGTTCGTCGCGGCCGGTCTGCTGCGGGTGCTGGCCGAGGAGGACCCGGGGTGTTTCAGCGGTCTGTCCCACGTGCTCAGCGGCGGGGACGTGGTGCCGGTCGAGGCGCTGGCACAGATTCGGGCGGCACAGATTCGGGAGGCGGGCCCGCAGGCCACGTTCTGGAACATCTACGGACCGACCGAGGTCACCGTGTGCCCCACCACGTTCACCGTGCAGCCGCACGAGCCGTTCGACACGGTCCTGCCGGTCGGCGGTCCACGCAACGGAGCCCGGCTGTTCGTGCTCGACGAGGCGCTGCGCCTGGTGGCGCCGAACGTGCCGGGGGAGTTGTACGTGGCCGGCACCGGCCTGGCCCGCGGCTATCTGGAGCGGGCCGGACTGACGGCGTCGCGCTTCGTGGCCTGTCCGTTCGAGCCGGGGGCGCGGATGTACCGGACCGGCGACGTGGTGCGCTGGGACGCGCGGGGCCGGCTGATGTTCGTCGGCCGGGTCGACGACCAGGTGAAGATCCGCGGCTTCCGGGTCGAGCCCGGCGAGGTCGAGGTCGTGGTGTCCGGCCATCCCGGGGTGGCACAGGCCGTGGTCGTGGCCCGGCAGGACGGCGCGACGGACAAGCGTCTGGTCGCCTACGTCGTGCCGAGCGAGGAGACCGTGCTGGACGGCGCGGCGCTGCGCGAGAATCTGGCCGGGAGGCTGCCGGACTACCTGGTGCCGGCCGCGGTCGTGGTCCTGGACGCGTTGCCGGTGACGGCGAACGGCAAGGTGGATCGGGCCGCGTTGCCCGTCCCGGACTTCGCGGCGCTCGCCACCGACCGGGCGCCGCGTACCGTGCGCGAGGAGATCCTTTCGGAGCTGTTCGCGGGTGTGCTCGGTCTGGAGCAGGTCGGCATCGACGACGGGTTCTTCCACCTCGGCGGCGACAGCATCATGTCGCTCCAACTGGTCGCGCGAGCACAGAGCGCCGGGATCGCGATCACCGCACGCGACGTGTTCGTCCACAAGACCGTCGCCGCCCTCGCGGCCCTGACTGACACGGATGCGACGACCGGCGGGGATCCGCAGACCGGTATGGATCAGGTATCCGCACTGTCCAACCGCTCCCACGACCCCGACCACGGCCCGCTCCCGCTCACCCCGATCATGCGGCTGTTCCAGCAGCGCGGGCTCCCGATCGAGCGGCTGCACCAGATGATGGTGCTGTGGACGCCCGCCGGGCTGACCGAGGATGTCCTGGTACTGATCCTCGACACCCTGCTGAACCAGCACGGCGCGTTGCGGATGGAGTCCGTCGACACCGGCGGAACGTCCTGGTCGCTGCACGTCCGGCCGCCCGGCGCGGTGTCCGCCGCGGACCTGCTGCGCCGGATCGACACCGCGGCGCTGGACGAGCGGTCCGTCAGCGCACTGCTCCGGGAGACGTCCGAGGCGGCCGCCGGCCGGCTGTCCCCCGAGGCGGGGATCATGTTCCAGGCGGTGTGGTTCGACGCCGGGCCGGACCGGCTGGGACGGCTGGTGATGGTCGGACACCACCTGGCGGTGGACGGGGTGTCCTGGCGGATCCTGGCCGGCGATCTGGCCTCGGCCTGGTCCGCGGCCGAAGCCGGGCGGCCGCCGGTCCTCGAACCGGTCGGCACGTCGTTCCGCGGGTGGTCGGTCGCGTTGTCCGAGGCCGCACACGATCCGGTCCGCGTCGCGCAGCTGCCGGCCTGGCTCGGCGTCCTGGCGCCGCCGAGCGTGTCCCTGCTGCACGGCGTCCCGGGTGCGGCGCCGAAGGGCCCCGCGGGCGGACTGCGGACCACCCTCGACAGCGAGGCCACCGCCGCGCTGCTGACCAGCGTGCCGGCCGTCTTCGGCGTCGACATGAACGACGCGCTGCTGACCACCCTGGTCCTGGCCGTCCTGGACGAACGCCGTCGCGGCCAGGCCGGAGCCCGGACCGCGGCACCCACAGGGGACGCGGTGCTCATCAACCTGGAGCGGCACGGCCGGGAGGCCGAAGCGCTGGCGGGCGTCGAGCTGTCCCGCACCGTCGGCTGGTTCACCAGCGTCCATCCGATCCGCCTCGATCCCGGCCGGCTCGACTGGACCGACATCTGGGCCGGCGGACCGGGCCTCGGCGCGGCGCTGAAACGGGTCCAGGCCCAGCTGGCGGCCGTGCCGGACCGGGGGATCGGCTACGGCATGCTGCGCCACCTCAACGAGGAGACCGGAGCAGTGTTGGCCGACCTCGCCGAACCGCCGATCGGCTTCAACTATCTGGGCCGGTTCGCCACGACGGCGGGCGGCGCGGCGGCTCGGGCCTGGACCGCGGTCGCACCGGACGGCCCCGACGACGCCGACGGCCCCGACGGCCCCGACGGCCCTGGCAATACCGGCAGCAGTGGCAGTGGCAGTGGCGGCGTCGACGACACCGACCTGGGCGGTGACGCGATGCTGATGCACCCCCTGCAGATCGACACCGTCGTGCACGACGCCCCGGACCGCGCCTGGATGGTTGCCTACTGGGCCTGGGACACCGCGCTGCTCCCCGAGCCCGCCGCCCGGCGGCTGGCCGACACCTGGTTCCGCCTCCTCGGGGTGCTCGCGAACAGTGCGCGGAAGGCCGGCGCGGCCGGCGCACCCGGCACACCGGGCACGGCAGTCCGCCTGTCGGCCGACCCGGACCTGGTCGCGCTGACCCAGGAGGACATCGACGACCTCGAGGACGAGTGGGGAGCGTAGGGCTGTGAACCGACCGGGACTGACCGATGTCTGGCCGCTGTCGCCCATGCAGCGCGGCATGTTGTTCCACGCCTTGTTCGACGACCGGTCGGCGACGATCGACGTCTACCGGGCCCAGCTGGTCTTCGAACTCGCCGGGGAGGTGGACCTCGCCGCGCTGCGCGCGACGGCCCGGACGCTGCTGCGCCGGCACCCGAACCTGCGTGCCGGCTTCCGGACGGTCAAGTCCGGCGAACCGGTGCAGGTGATCCCGCGCGAGGTCGAACTGCCGGTGCGCGAGGTCGACCTCGGCTCCGAACCCGAGGCGGAGCGGGACCGGCTGGCGTCCGAAGCGCAGCACGAGGAATGGTCGCGGCGCTTCGATCTGGCCGTCCCGCCGCTGCTGCGGCTGGCCGCGATCCGGCTCGGCGACGGCCGGGCCCGGGTGGTCCTCACCTTCCATCACATCCTGTCCGACGGCTGGTCCACCTCGATCCTGGCCAAGGAGCTGCTCGACCTCTACCGGCGCGGCGGCGACGACGCCGGCCTGCCGCCGCCCCCGCCCTACCGCGACTACCTGGCCTGGCTGGCCCGCCAGGACGGCGACGCCGCCAAGGCGGTGTGGCGGGAGCAGCTGCGGGGTGTGGAGCCGACGCTGGTCGCTCCGGCGGACGGCCACCGCGTCCCGGTCGACCCGGACGAGGTCCGGGTGGACCTGCCCGCCGAGCTCACCGCCGGACTCCAGGCCTTCGGCCGCGCGCACGGTCTGACCGCCGCCACCCTGCTCCGCGGCGCCTGGGCGATCCTGGTCGGCGCCCTGACCGGCCGCACCGATGTGGTGTTCGGCAGCACCACGGCCGGCCGCCCGCCGGAGATCCCGGGCATCGAGACCATGGTCGGCCTGTTCATAAACACCCTTCCGGTGCGGGCGCGGTGGAGCCCCGCCGAGCCGCTGTCGGACCTGCTCGTCCGCCTCCAGGACGAGCAGACGACGCTGCTGGACTACGAGTACCTGAGCCTGGCCGAGATCCAGCACGTCGCCGGCGCGCGCGACCTGTTCGACACGCTGATGGTCGTCGAGAACTACCCGGTCGACGCCTCCGGCTCCGCCGCGTCCTCCGGCCCCGAGCTGGGCGGCGGCCTGCGCCTGACCCGGACGGCCGGCCGCGACGCCACCCACTACCCGCTGGCGCTCCTCGCGACGCTGCGCGCGCTCCGGCTGACCTACCAGCCCGATCTGTTCGACCGCGCCACGGCAGAGGGCCTGACGGCGCGGTTGATCAGGGTGCTGGAGCAGATGGTGCGGGACGCCTCGATCCCGGTGGGCGACGTGGACGTGGTGCTGCCGGGGGAGCGGGACTGGCTGCTGGCCGAGGCCGGTGCCGGCGGCGCCGAGGCGGCGCAGGCCGGCTCGGCGACGGTGGTGGATCTGTTCGCGGCGCAGGTGGCGCGGACGCCGGACGCGGTCGCGTTGGTGTTCGAGGGTACGGAGATCACCTATGCGGAGCTGAGCGCGCGGGTGAACCGCCTGGCGGCCCTGTTGCGGACTCGTGGTGTGGGACTCGAATCGGTCGTCGCCGTGGTGATGGAACGCTCGGTGGATCTGGTGGTGGTGCTCCTGGCCGTGTTGCGGGCCGGTGGGGCGTATCTGCCGGTGGATCCGGAGTATCCGCCGACCCGGATCGAGTTCCTGGTCGCGGACGCGGCTCCGGCGTGTGTGGTGACGACGAGGGAGTTCGCGGGGTCGGTACCGGAGACGTCGGTGGAATGTGTGGTGATCGACGATCCGGCGGTGGTCGAGGAGCTGGCGGGCTTGGATGCCTCGTCGGGGCCGGATGCGACGTCGGATGGGTCGTCGGGTGCCTCGCCGGTGGCCGACGTGGGGTTGTCGCCGTCGCATCCGATGTACGTGATCTACACGTCTGGTTCGACCGGTGTGCCGAAGGGTGTGGTGGTGGCGCACGGCGGTGTGGTGAACCGGTTGGCGTGGATGCAGGGGCTGTATCGGTTGTCCGGCGCTGATCGGGTGGTGCAGAAGACGCCGTTCGGGTTCGACGTGTCGGTGTGGGAGTTCTTCTGGCCGTTGACGCGGGGTGCGGCGTTGGTGCTGGCGCGGCCCGGTGGACATCGTGACCCCGAGTATCTGGCGGGGTTGGTGGTCGACGCGGGTGTGACGGTGGTGCACTTCGTGCCCTCGATGCTGGAGGCGTTCGTGCCGTCGGCGGGAGTGTGTGGCGGCCTGCGGGTCGTGTTCACCAGCGGTGAGGCGCTGGGCGCCGGGGTGCGCGACAGGTTCCTCACTCAGCTTCCTGATACCCGGTTGTTCAACCTGTACGGACCGACCGAGGCGTCGGTGGACGTGACCGGGACGCGCTGCACCGTGCACGACGGTCCGGTGGTGTCGATCGGCGGTCCGCTGCCGGGGGTGCGGGTGTTCGTGCTCGATGACCGGCTGCGGCTGGTGCCACCCGGAATACCGGGCGAGCTGTACCTCGCCGGGGTGCAGTTGGCACGCGGGTACGCGGGACGTCCCGGGCTGACGGCGTCCCGTTTCGTGGCGTGCCCGTTCGAGCCGGGGACGCGCATGTACCGGACCGGGGACCTGGTGCGCTGGGGTTCCGACGGGCAGTTGGACTTCCTCGGCCGCAGCGATGACCAGGTCAAGATCCGCGGCTTCCGGGTGGAGCCCGGCGAAATCGAAGCGGTCCTGGCCGCGTACCCGGCCGTGGCGCAGGCCGTGGTGCTGGCTCGGCAGGACGAAGGACCGGACAAGCGTCTGGTCGCCTATCTGGTCTCTGATGACGACACGGTGATCGACGTCGACGCGGTGCGCGAGTTCGCGGTCGGCAGGTTGCCGGAGTACATGGTCCCGGCCGCGTTCGTCGTGCTGGACGCCTTGCCGGTGACGGTGAACGGCAAGCTGGATCGCGCCGCGCTGCCCGCCCCGGACTTCGCGGCGCTCGCCACCGACCGGGCTCCGCGTACCGCGCGGGAGGAGATCCTGTGCGGTCTGTTCGCGGACGTACTCGGCTTGGCGACGGTCGGCGTCGACGATGGGTTCTTCACTCTCGGCGGGGACTCGCTGACGGCGATGCGTCTGGTGGCGCGGGTCAGGTCGGTGCTCGGCACGGAGGTGCCGATCCGCACCGTGTTCCAGTCCCCGACGGTCGTCGCGCTGGCCGGACGCCTGGACGAGACCGGGATACCGCGCACCGCCGTGACGGCCGTCCGGCGACCGGAAGTGCTGCCGTTGTCCTTCGGTCAGCAGCGCATGTGGTTCCTGCACCGGTTGGAGGGGCCCAGCGCGGTCAACAACATCCCCTGGGCGGTGCGGCTGTCCGGGGAGTTGGATACCGCCGCTCTGCAAGCGGCCGTGACCGACGTCGCGGTCCGCCACGAGACGCTGCGCACGATCATCGCCGAGACCGACGGAGTCGCCGCGCAGCTGGTCCTCGATCCCGGCGCGCCGGGTGCCGTGCCGCAGCTGACGACGCACGAGGTGAGTGCGGCGGACCTGCCCGAGGCGTTGGCCGGACAGCTGGGTCTGCCGTTCGACCTGGCCCGCGAGGTGCCGTGGCGGGTGGGGTTGCTGCGGACGGCGCCGACGGAGCACGTGCTGGCGATCGTGGTGCACCACATCGCGTCGGACGGCTGGTCGATGAACATCCTGGCCCGCGACCTCTCCGCCGCCTACTCCGCACGCCTGGACGGCCGCGCCCCCGACTGGTCGCCGCTGCCGGTGCAGTACGCCGACTTCACCCAGTGGCAGCACGAGCTCCTGGCGGGCCGCCAGGATCCGGAGAGCATGCTCGGCCGCCAGCTGGCGCACTGGCAGCGCGCCTTGGCCGGCCTGCCGGAGCAGGTGGAGCTGCCCGCGGACCGCCCGCGGCCCGCGGAGGTCACACATCAGGGCTCGACGGTGCACTTCGAAGTCGACGGCTGGGTGCGCCAAGGCTTGGCGGGGATCGCCCGGTCGTCCGGGGCGACGTTGTTCATGGTGATCCAGGCCGGGTTGGCGGTGTGGTTGTCGCGGTTGGGTGCCGGTGAGGACATCCCGTTGGGCTCGCCGATCGCGGGGCGTACCGATGCCGCGCTGGACGATCTGGTCGGGTGCTTTCTCAATACCCTGGTGCTGCGCACCGACCTGAGCGGGAACCCGACGTTCACCGAGGTCGTGCGGCGAGTGCGGGAAGCCGACCTCGCCGCGTACGCCAACCAGGACCTGCCGTTCGAGTACCTGGTGGACGTCCTGCAGCCGGTGCGCTCGCTGTCCAGGCATCCGCTGTTCCAGGTGGGTTTCGTGCTCCAGAACGCGCCGAAGGAGGGCCTGAGCCTGCCGGGGCTGGAGCTGAGCGTGCAGCCGCTGGAGTCGGACGTCGCCAAGTTCGATCTGTTCGCGCACCTGTGGGAGCGGTCGGAGGAGAACGGCGGCGGTCTCAATGGTCTGCTGGAGTTCAGCAGCGACCTGTTCGACAGGTCCACCGCGCGGAGCCTGGCGGCGCGATTGATCAGGGTGCTGGAACAGGTGGCCGCCGATGCCTCCGTCCGCGTGGCGGATGTCGACGTGCAGTCGGCCGGGGAGCGGGAGTGGCTGCTGACCGATGCCGGTGTGGGTGGCGCCGAGGTTGCGGAGGCCGGCTTCGCAACCGTGGTGGATCTGTTCGCGGCGCAGGTGGCGCGGACGCCGGATGCGGTGGCGTTGGTGTATGAGGGTATTGAGATCTCTTACGCGGAGTTGGACGCGCGGGTGAACCGGCTGGCGGCTCTGTTGCGGAGTCGTGGTGTGGGGTTGGAGTCGGTCGTCGGTGTGGTGATGGAGCGTTCGCTGGATCTGGTGGTGGTGTTGCTGGCCGTGCTGAAGGCCGGTGGGGCGTATCTGCCGGTGGATCCGGAGTATCCGCCGACTCGGATCGGGTTCCTGCTGACGGATGCGGCCGCGGTGTGTGTGGTGACGACGAGCGCGTTCACGTCATTGCTGTCGGACACCCCGCTGGAGCCCGTGGTGGTCGATGACCCGGCGGTGATCGAGGAGTTGGCGAACGCCGTACCCCTGGCCGGCGAGCTGTCCGACCGCCTGCTGCCGTCGCATCCGATGTATGTGATCTACACGTCTGGTTCGACCGGAGTGCCGAAGGGCGTGGTCGTGGCGCACGGCGGTGTGGTGAACCGGTTGGCGTGGATGCAGGGCTTGTATCGGTTGTCCGACGCTGATCGGGTGGTGCAGAAGACGCCGTTCGGGTTCGACGTGTCGGTGTGGGAGTTCTTCTGGCCGTTGACGCGGGGTGCGGCGTTGATGCTGGCGCGGCCCGGTGGACATCGTGACCCCGAGTATCTGGCTGGGCTGGTGGTCGACGCGGGTGTGACGGTGGCGCACTTCGTGCCCTCGATGCTGGAAGCCTTCGTACCGTCGGCGGGCCGCTGTACGCAGCTGCGGGCGGTCTTCGCCAGTGGCGAGGCGCTGGGCGCTGGAGTGCGTGACAGATTCCTGACTCAGCTGCCGGAGACGGAACTGTTCAACCTGTATGGGCCGACTGAGGCGTCGGTGGACGTGACCGGCGTGCGCTGCACCGCGCAGGACGGTCCGGTGGTGTCGATCGGCGGTCCGCTGCCGGGGGTGCGGGTGTTCGTGCTCGATGACCGGTTGCGGTTGGTGCCGTCCGGGGTGCCGGGTGAGCTGTATCTAGCAGGAGTTCAGCTGGCGCGTGGATACGCGGGACGTCCCGGGCTGACGGCGTCGCGCTTCGTTGCGTGTCCGTTCGAACCGGAGACGCGCATGTACCGAACCGGGGACCTCGTGCGCTGGAGCGCCGACGGTCAGCTGGTGTTCCTCGGGCGTAGCGATGATCAGGTCAAGATCCGCGGCTTCCGGGTCGAGCCCGGCGAGATCGAGGCCGTGTTGGCCGCTCAGGCCGGTGTGGCTCAAGCTGTGGTGCTGGCTCGTCAGGACGAAGGATCGGACAAGCGCCTGGTTGCCTATCTGGTTCCTGGCGACACCTCCGTGATGGACGGTGCGGCCGTGCTGAAGTCCGCGGCTGAGAGACTGCCGGACTATATGGTGCCTGCCGCAGCGGTGGTCCTCGACGCTTTGCCGCTGACGGCGAACGGCAAGGTCGATCGGACCGCGCTGCCCGCCCCGGACTTCGCGGCGCTCGCCACCGGCCGGGCCCCGCGTACCGCGCGGGAGGAGATCCTGTGCGGTCTGTTCGCGGACGTACTCGGCTTGGAGAAGGTCGGCATCGACGACGGCTTCTTCACGCTCGGCGGGGACTCGCTGACGGCGATGCGTCTGGTGGCACGGATCAGGTCGGTGCTGGGGACGGAGGTACCGATCCGTAGTGTGTTCCAGTCCCCGACCGTCGCAGGCTTGGCCGCCCGGCTCGACGAGGACGCGGCCGGGGCCCCGCGTCCGCGGCTGCTGCCGGCCGCGCGACCCGAGACCGTGCCGTTGTCGTTCGGGCAGCAGCGCATGTGGTTCCTGCACCGGCTGGAGGGCCCGAGCGGGGCCTACAACATCTCCAGCGTCCTGCGGCTGCACGGCGCGGTGAGCGCGGCCGCGCTGGACGCGGCGCTCGGGGACGTGGCCGCGCGGCACGAAGCGCTGCGGACGGTCTTCGCGGACCTGGACGGGATCGGATGTCAGACGGTCCTGGACCTCGACACGCCGGGCGCCGTACCGCGGCTGGCGGCCCGGGAGGTGAGCCGGGCGCAGCTGTCCGGGGATCTGTCGAGGATCACTGATCAGGGCTTTGATCTGGCGCGCGAGGTGCCGTGGCGTGTGGCGTTGCTGAGCTTGTCGCCGGCGGAGCACGTGCTGGCGGTCGTGGTGCACCACATCGCGGCCGACGGCTGGTCGGTCGGCGTGCTGGCCCGTGACCTGTCCACGGCCTACGCCGCGCGGCTGGACGGCCGGGCGCCGGAGTGGCCGCCGTTGCCGGTGCAGTACGCGGACTTCACGCTGTGGCAGCGCGGTCTTCTCGACCGTCGAGGGGACCGGGAGAGCCTGTTCGAGCGTCAGCTCGCCTACTGGAAGGAGGCGTTGGCGGACCTGCCGGACCAGTTGGCGCTTCCGGTGGACCGTCCGCGACCTGTGGAGGTCACGCATCAGGGCTCGATGGTGCACTTCGAGGTCGACGCGCGGCTGCATCAGGACCTGGTGCAGGTGGCGCGGGGGTGTGGCGCGACGTTGTTCATGGTGGTGCAGGCCGCTTTGGCGTTGTTGTTGTCGAGGCTGGGTGGTGGCGAGGACATCCCGTTGGGCTCGCCGATCGCCGGGCGTACCGATGCCGCGCTGGACGATCTGGTCGGCTACTTCCTCAATACCCTGGTACTGCGCACCGACCTGAGCGGTGACCCCACGTTCGCCGAGCTCGTCGCGCGGGTGCGGGAGACCGATCTGGCCGCGTACGCCAACCAGGATCTGCCGTTCGAACACCTCGTGGACGTCCTGCAACCGGCCCGCTCGCTGTCTCGACACCCCCTGTTCCAGGCGGGTCTCGTGCTGCAGAACGCGCCGAAGGCGGGTCTGAGCCTGCCCGGGGTGGACCTGAGCGTCGAGCCGCTGGCGCTGAAGATCGCCAAGTTCGATCTGTTCGTCCACCTGTGGGAACGCTCGGACGGTGAGGACGGAGAGGACGGAGAGGACAGGGCGCACGGCGAGGACCGCGGTCTCAATGGTCTGCTGGAATTCAGCACCGACCTGTTCGACCCGTCGACCGCACAGCATCTGGTGGCGCGGTTGATCAGGGTCCTGGAACAGGTGGCTGCGGACGCCTCCGTCCGTGTCGCGGACGTCGACCTGCTGCTGCCGGGCGAGCGGGACTGGCTGCTGACCGAGGTCGGCCGGGGAGCGGCGGACCTCGGCGCGTCGACGGTGGTCGGGTTGTTCGAGGCCCAGGTCGCCCGGACGCCGCAAGCTGTGGCGGTGGTGTGTGAGGGCGTTGAGTTCACCTACGCGGAGCTGAGCGCCCGGGTGAATCAGCTGGCGGGCTTCCTGCGCGGACACGGGGTCGGCGCGGAAGCGGTGGTCGGGGTGGTGATGGAGCGTTCCGCCACGCTGATCGTGACCTTGCTGGGGGTGTTGAAGTCAGGCGGGGCCTATCTGCCCGTGAACCCGGAGTATCCGATGGAGCGGATCGGGTTCATGCTCGACGACGCCGAGGCCTCACTGGTCCTCACGGACGCGGCGGGAGCCGCTCGGGTACCCGCCGGCGGCGCGCGGGCGATGAGTCTGGACGACGCGGCGGTGGCCGAGGCCTTGGCCGCGCAGCCGACCGGGGATCCCCGGGAGCCGGCGGGCGCGGGGGACCTGGCGTATCTGATCTACACCTCGGGCTCGACCGGCGTCCCCAAGGCCGTCATGGTCGAACACCGTGCTTTGGCCGAGTATCTGCGGTGGGCGGGTGTGCTCTACGGCCTGGGAGCCGAGCGTGGTTCGTTGCTGTACTCCTCACCGGCGTTCGATCTGACGATCACCGCGTTGTTCGTCCCGCTGGTACGCGGCGGATGCGTGACGGTGGTCGCGGAGTCGGGGGCCGAGGCCGTGTCCGCGTGCGCCGACCGGTTGTCCGCGTCCCGGGTCGGGCTCTTGAAGACCACCCCGGCGGCGCTCGAGGCCATGCTCGACGGCCTGGCCGAAGCCGAAGCCGAAGCCGAAGCCGAAGCCGGGGCCGGGGCCGACGGCGGCCGGGCGGCGGCGGGAGCCGAGGTCGTGGTGGTCGGCGGCGAGGCGCTGCCGACGGACCTGGCCCGCCGTGCGCACGAGCGCTGGGCCGCCGCGGTGGTCAACGAGTACGGTCCCACGGAGGCGACAGTCGGGTGCGTGGTGTACCGGCTCGACGAGCGCCCGGTGCGCGGCCTCGGGATGCCGATCGGGCAGCCGAGCGCGAACATGGGGGTGTTCGTGCTCGATGACCGGTTGCGGTCGGTGCCGGCCGGAGTGCCGGGCGAGTTGTATCTGGCCGGAGTGCAGTTGGCGCGCGGCTACGGGCATCGGCCCGGGCTGACGGCGTCGCGCTTCGTGGCGTGTCCGTTCGAGCCCGGGGCCCGGATGTACCGGACCGGGGACCTGGTGCGCTGGGACGCCGACGGACAACTGGTGTTCCTCGGCCGCAGTGACGATCAGGTCAAGATCCGCGGCTTCCGGGTCGAGCCCGGCGAGATCGAAGCGGCGCTGGCCGCTCATCCCGATGTGGCTCAGGCCTTCGTCCTGGCGCGTCGGGACGGTGCGTCGGACAATCGTCTCGTCGCCTACCTGGTCCCCGCCGGCGATACGGAGCTCGATCTCGCCGCGGTGCGCGAGTTCGTCGCGGCCAAGGTGCCCGACCATCTGGTCCCGGCCGCGTTCGTCCCGGTCGCCGCTTTGCCGTTGACGGTGAACGGGAAGGTGGACCGGGCCGCGTTGCCGGCCCCGGACTTCGCCGCGCTCGCCGTCAGCCGGGCCCCGCGCACCGCGCGCGAGGAGGTCCTGTGCGGCCTGTTCGCGGACGTGCTCGGCCTGGACCGGGTCGGGATCGACGACGGGTTCTTCGACCTCGGCGGCGAGTCGCTGCTGGCGATGCGGCTGGTCGCGCGGATCCGTGCCGCGCTCGGCGTGGAGGTGGCCGTCCGGGACGTGTTCCTGTCCCCGACGGTGGCGGGCCTGGCCGGACACCTGGACGGCTTCGGCGCGGCGCGTCCGCCGCTGCTGCCGCTGGACCGTCCGGACCGGATCGCGCTGACACCTGATCAACAGCGTCTGTGGACGGTGAATCAGCAGCCTGGCTCGCGGGCCGCCGACAGCGTGCCGGTGACGGTGCGCCTGACCGGCGAGCTGGATCTGACGGCCCTGCGGTCCGCCGTGGCCGACGTGGCGGGGCGGCACGAGTCCCTGCGCACCGTTTTCGCCGGTGTCGGGACGAGCGCACACCAGGTGGTGCTGGATGCTGCGGCGCCGGGGGCGGTCCCTGCCCTGACGGTGCGCGCGGCGACCGAGTCGGAGGTGGCCGAAGCCCTGGCCGACGAGCTCGACCGGGGCTTCGATCTGTCCGCCGAGGTGCCCTGGCGGGTCGCGGTGCTCCGACTGGCGCCGGCCGACCAGGTACTGGCGATCACGGTGCACCACATCGTCTCGGACGGCTGGTCGGTCGGCTTGCTCAGCCGCGACCTGTCCACCGCCTATTCCGCACGCCTGCGAGGCCGCGCCCCCGACTGGTCCCCGCTGCCGGTGCACCACGCCGATTTCGTGCTCTGGCAACGCGATCTGCTCGGCCGCCGGGACGAGCCCGGCACACTGTTCCATCAGCAATGGGCCTACTGGAGCCAAGCGCTGGCCGACCTTCCCGAGCCGTTGGCCCTCGTCGGCGCCGAAGCGGAGCCCGACCCCGACCCCGACCCCGACCGCGACCGGCCGGATTCGGTGCACGCCTTCGCCGTGGACCCGCAGGTCCACCAGGGCGTACTTGACCTGGCCCGAACCGAGCACTGCACGGTGTTCGTGGTCCTCCAGACGGCTTTGGTGGCCGCCTTGGCACTGACCGGAGCCGGGGAGGACATCCCCATCGGCTCGGCGTCGGCGGGCCGGGCCGACGCGTCGGTGCACGACGTCATCGGACTGTTCGCGAACATGTTGGTACTGCGCACCAAAGCGGATGGCGACCCGACCTTCGCGGAACTGATGCGCCGAGTGCGCGACACGAACCTGGCCGCGAACCTCAACCAGGATCTGCCGTTCCACCTTCTGGTGGACGAGCTCACCCCGACCCGCAATCCGCCGTTCCAGGTGATGCTGAGCCTTGAGGGCTTCCTGGACCTGCCCTGGGCGCTGCCCGGTCTCCAAGCCGTCCGCGCGCCGCGGATCGGCCGGGCCGCGGCCGGCGGCCGGACTCCCGGCCTGTCACTGGTCCTGCACGAAAAGCAGACCCCTGATGGCGCTCCCGGCGGAATCGAAGCCCTGGCCCAGTTCGCACCCGGGGTCTTCGACCGGCCGTCGGTGCGGCGGCTCGCGTCCACGCTGCTGGAGCTGCTCCGCAGGGCCACGACCGAACCGGCGGTGCGGGTCGGCGATGTCCCTGGGGCACAGGACATCGACGCGTCCGCACCGCCGGCCGGCGCTCTCCAGGTCGATCCGACGCTGGAATCAGGGCGTTGAGCAGGACGCCGTCGGCCTGCCCGGCCCGGTGAGATCACTCGTCGTCGAGGGCGATGAGCACACTGACGACGGTGATGGCGTGTCCGCAGTTCGGGCAGCAATGGGCCGTACCGAGCTCCAGAGCGGTGTCGGGCGGAGGGCTGTCGGGGGTTGTGCCGCCGGGACCGTCGGGGGGTGTCGGGTCCGGGGCCGCGGCCCTTCCGCTTCTCGCGTGGAGCTTGTTCGCGATGGTGATGGGGACTCCAGGGGGGTGGGTCGGGGAGGGGGCAGGTGCCGCCTGCTCGGCGCGCCTAGACCGGTGCCGACGGCGCGGGGGGCGTCGGCGGCGCGGGTTTCGGCGGGGCCGGCCGAGAGGTGGGGACGCTCGGCGGTGGCGGCGACGACCACGGGGGTGGCAGGGGCGGCCTGGTCGAGGGCGTCGGTGGACTCGGCGGTGTCGGGGTCGGTGACAGGCTGGCGGGCGGGGACGGCACCGGACGCGGCGGCGGGTCCGGCGTGGGCGGCGGGTTGGTGTCCTTCGGCAGCAGGTGCCGGCAGGCGTCGAGCGCCGCCCGGTACGCCGCCGAGCGCAGGTCCACGGCGCCGACGCCGGAAACGAGCTGGACCGAGCCGTTCGCCGTGATGGTGATGCCGGGGAAGTGCGGCTGCCCGTGCGTGCGCATGCACGCGGTGAAGGCGTCGGCGGCCTGGGACGACGTACTGCCGGAGCCGGTGCTCGCAGCGGCGTTCGCACCCGCGGCCGCGTCCTGGTTCACGGGCTTGGCCTGGTTCGCAGGGCCGGCGGCCGCCGCCTCGAGGGCGGCGCCGCTGGTCGCGGTCCCGGCCCCGGCGCCGGGTCGGGCAGCGCCGGCGCCGTCGGCGCTCGGGCCGGCCTGGCAGGCCGTGGTCACGGCCACCGCGAGTCCGGCCAGGCCCACGCCCCATCCGGCCCGGAGCAGCCGGCTCCCGACGGGCCGGCGGGGTGGCGGGGGTGGCGTCGGTGGCCTCGGTGGCGTCGGCGGTTTGGGCATGGTGCTCCTTCGCTGTTCCGCGGTCTTCGGGTTCCGGCTCCGACTCAACCAGGTCGGCGGTTACCGCACGGGAACACCGGTTGTTATCTCGCTGTAACCGCCTGCCGGACGGGGAGTGACGTGTTCGGGGGGTCCGTCCTTGGTGGGCGACCGGGGCGATGCCATAGTTGGTTCCGGACGTCGCAGGGTTCGTATAAACCCCGGAGAGTGCATCAGTGCTCTGCGGGGCGGTCGTTCGCCGGCGGGTCGCCCGGTCCTGGACAGCCCCACTGGCCCTGACCATCCGATTCGCCACGACCCGACGGTCGGCGCCCCACCCCGAGTCGCCGACGGGCCCGTGCACGTCCGACACAGCGCGCGCCGACGTGTAGGAGCGGGCCCGGTGGGCCCGCCGCGTCGGGCGCGGCGATGGAGAGGAATCCGATCGCATGCCGTCGACCCGCCCCACATCCACTGCGCGCGGCGCAGTCTTCCGCCGCCCTCCCGCCCTGGCCAAGGGCGCGGCCGTGGCCCTGGTCGCGGCCGGGACCCTGGCCGCCGCCGGTCCCGCCGCACTGGCCGGGACCACTCCGACCGCCGCTTCGACCAGTGGTCAACCGGTCTACGTCAGCAACATCAACGCCGGTACCGTCTCGGTCCTGAGGTCCGGCGCCGTCGTGGCCACCATCCCGGTCGGCTCCGGTCCCGGTGCGGTGGCGGTCTCGCCCGACGGGTCCGCCGCCTACGTGGCCGACTTCGGCGGCGCCTCCGTCTCGGTCATCGACACCGGCAGCGCCACGGTCCGGGCCACCGTGCCGGTCGGCACGGACCCCGCCGCCGTGGCCGTCTCGCCGGACGGCAGCACCGTGTACGTCGCCAACGGCATCGACGGCACCGTCTCGGTGATCGCGGCCGCCACCGACTCGGTCGTGGCCACCGTGCCCGTGGGCGGTCACCCCGCCGGTGTGGCCGTCTCGCCGGACGGCGGCAGCGTCTACGTCAGCGGGACCGCGGCCGCCGGCGGCGCCGGGGCCGGCTCCGGCCTCGCGGCGGCCGCCGGCGCGGTCTCGGTCATCAGTACGGACACTGACACGGTCACCGCGACCATCGCCGTCGGCGGCAGCCCCACCGGCGTCGCGGTCTCGCCGGACGGCGGCACCGTCTACGCCACCGGCTTCGCCTCCAACTCGGTCGCGGTGATCGACACCGGGAGCGAGACGGTCGTCGGCACCGTCGCCGTCGGCTCGCACCCCGGCGCCGTGGCCGTGAGCCCGGACGGTTCGGCGGCCTACGTCTCGAACTTCGGCAGCGGCAGCGTGTCGGTGATCGACACCGGCAGCGACGCGGTCACCGCGACCGTGCGGGTCGGCTCCGGTCCCGAGGGCGTCGCCGTGAGCGCGGACGGCTCGGCGGCGTACGTCGCGGGCAGCCACGGCAACACCGTCTCGGTGATCGCCACCGCGACCGACACCGTCACCGCCACGGTCCACGGGTTCGCCGGCCCCACCGGCGTCGCGGCGGCGCCGTAGCGCGGGTCCGGTCGGCGTGTCGGTCCGGTCCGATCCGATCGGTCCGGTCCGGTCCGATCCGGGTCGATCCGGACCGCCGGCCGGCCGCCGGGCATGCTCCGCCGCGGGCCGGGTGCTCGGTGCGGAGCGTGCCCGGTCGACGGGCTCATACATACTGCGTAAACACGAACCTCTGCCACGGGCCGGGGGTTCGCTTAGGGGTGGGAGACGTTCAGTGGCTTCCCAGGGTGTGGCGATGACTCGGCGCACGAGTCTGCATCTGCCTCCGGGGCTGGCGTGGTCCGAGTGGCGGCGGCTGGGCCGTCAGATCTTCGTCATCGCGGATTCATCGGCCTGGTGGCTGGGCGACTGGCTGATATACGGGCAGAACTGCTATCCGAACCGGTACAAGCGCGCGGTCGCTGAGACGTCGCTGGACTACCAGACGCTGCGCAACTACGCCTGGGTGGCCCGCAAGGTCCCGGTGGAGCGGCGCCGGGAGGGGCTCGGCTTCCAGCACCACGCGGAGGTGGCCGGGCTGTCGGCGGGGGAGCAGGACGAGTGGCTCTCGCGCGCCGAGGAACAGAGTTGGACACGCAACGAGTTGCGGCGGCGGATCCGGGCCGCGCAGCGCAAGGACGCGTACGCGCAGGAGAGCGCCGTCGTGCAGATGTACGTCGCCGCCGAGCGCCAGGGCCGATGGCAGGCGGCGGCCGACTCCGCGCAGATGGACCTGCTGGAGTGGATCGTCCGGACGCTGGACGGGATCGCCGAGGCGAACCCCGGGTCCGAGGCGCGCTGAGTTCGCTTCATGTCACAAGGGGAGGGTTCTGTTCGATGATGGACAACGCCGTCAGGGGCGTGGCAGCGGGGGCACGTACGGCGAATCCCGAACGGCTTTCGCTGGACCCGTCCACGGTGACCAGACGCACCTCGCTGACCCTGCGGGCCGGACTGACAGTGGACGAATGGCTCCGGGTGGGGCTGCAGATCAGCCGGGTCTCCGAGTCCTCGACATGGTGGCTGGGGGACTGGCTCGTCTACGGCCGCCAGCGCTACCCCGACCGCTACCGGCAGGCTGTCGAGAGCACCAGCCTCGACTACCAGACCCTGCGCAACTACGCCTGGGTGGCGGGCAAGATCGGCGTGGAGCGCCGGCGCAGCGCGCTGAGCTTCCAACACCACGCACAGGTCGCGCCGCTGCCGGAGCCGGCCCAGGACGCCTGGCTGGAGAAGGCCGAGCGGCACGGCTGGTCGCGCAACCGGTTGCGTGCGGAGCTCAAGGCCGCGGCCGCCGATCCGGGCTCCGAGGCCAGGATGGTGCAGTTGCGGCTGGAGGGCGAGCAGCTGAGCCGGTGGCGGCAGGCGGCCGAACGGGAGGGCCGGGACCTGCTCAGCTGGATGACGCAGGGGCTGGACGAGGCGGCCGGACTGGCCGAGCCGGACCCGGTTCCCGCGCTGCCGCCGGCTCCGGCCCCGCAGGGGGTGGCGATCGGGTCGGGGGCGGCGTTGTGACCGAGCCGTTCCACAGGCGTTCCCGGGCCGGGCCGGTTGCCGCGATTTTATCGCAGAATCCTGATAAGCCCAGGTCCGGGGGCGGCCGTCTGCCCGGGTTCGGTACGTGTCGGCCCGACTGTGGGGGATGGTGCCTTCGCATTGGTTTGTCCCGCCGGCGAGACAGGCGGGCGCACGCTGCTCCGGGTGCTCGTTGACTGCTTCGGAAGGCGGCACCTACGGTGACTCCCGGTCGGGCGTGGCCGGTGTATCCGCTTTCGTCCCGGGACCTGTTTGCCGGACGCGAGGAATCCGTGAGGCGATCTGAT
Source organism: Catenulispora sp. EB89 (assembly GCF_041261445.1). Lineage (NCBI taxonomy): Bacteria > Bacillati > Actinomycetota > Actinomycetes > Catenulisporales > Catenulisporaceae > Catenulispora > Catenulispora sp. EB89. Next base: position 4,633 of record NZ_JBGCCU010000026.1, on the reverse strand, counting down.
GCATGACCTTGCGACGAACGGCTCGGCCGAGATCGGCACCCGTACCCGTGCCAAGACCCGCACCATCGCCGTGGACGACCTGCACGGCTCCGTCGCCGATCCGGTGCTGGAGTCGATGACCTTCCTGAACGAGGTCACCACCCGGTATCCGGAGGCGGTCTCGTTCGCGCCCGGCCGGCCGTACGAGGGCATGTTCGACGTCGCGAGCGTCACCGAGTACTTCGAGGCGTATCTGGCGCACCTGCGCGCGGCCGGCCGCACCGAGGACGAGATAAGGACCCTGATATTCCAGTACGGCCGGACCAAGGGCCAGATCCACGGCCTGATCGCCGAGGCGCTGGCGCACGACGAGGGGATCCGGGTCGACCCGGAGTCCGTGGTGGTCACGGTCGGCGCGCAGGAGGGCATGGTCCTGGCGCTGCGGGCCCTGTTCGCGGGGCCGGACGACGTCCTGCTGGCGAGCTCGCCGTGTTACGTCGGCCTGTCCGGCGCCGCCCGGCTGCTCGACGTCCCGGTGGTCCCGGTGCCCGAGGGCGGCCAGGGCCTCGACCCGGAGGCGGTGCGCGCCGCCGCCCGCCGCGTGGCGGCCTCCGGGCGGCGGGTGCGCGCCTGCTACGTGGTGCCCGACTTCGCCAACCCGTCGGGCGCGAGCATGCCGACCGCCGCCCGCCGCAGGCTGCTTGACGTGGCGGCGGCCGAGGATTTCCTGATCCTGGAGGACAACCCCTACGGGTTCTTCGGCGGTGAGCAGGAGCCGCGCCCGACACTCAAGGCCCTGGACCCGGACGGCTCGGTCGTCTACCTCGGCTCGTGCTGCAAGACCTGCTTCCCCGGAGCGCGCCTCGGCTACGTCGTCGCCGACCAGCGGGTCCGGCGGCGCGACGGCTCGCACGGGCTCCTCGCCGACGAACTGGCGAAGATCAAGAGCATGATCACGGTCAACACCCCGTCGCTGAGCCAGGCGGTGATCGGCGGTGCGCTGCTGCGCTGCGACTGTCGTCTGCGCGCCGCCAACACCGCGACGGCGGCCTTCTACCGGGCCAACCTGGCAGCCGTCCAAAGCGAGCTCGCACGGCACTTCCCGCCCGCGGCCCGCGCCGAACTCGGCCTGAGCTGGAACCGGCCGGACGGCGGCTTCTTCACCGTCCTCACGGTACCGTTCACCGCCGACGAAGCGGCGCTGGAGCGCTCGGCGCGGGAGTTCGGCGTGCTCTGGACGCCCATGGCGGCCTTCTTCCCACCAGGCGCCGGCCACGACCGCCTCCGCCTGTCCTCCAGCTACCTGACCCCGGACCAGCTCCGGGAAGGCATCACCCGCCTCGCCGCGTTCCTGCGGGCCGAGGCGGCCCACCACCCGTCACCACCGAAGGGAAGAACGACATGAGCGGCAACCCGTTCGACGACGCAGAGGCCTCATTCCTCGTCCTGACCAACGCCGAGGGCCAGTACTCCCTGTGGCCGCAGCCCATAGCCGTCCCCGAAGGCTGGGCGGTCGTCTTCGGCGCGGCCGGCCGCCAGGACTGCCTCGACCACGTCGAGGCGAACTGGACGGACATGCGGCCGCTGAGCCTGGTCGAGGCCATGGGGTCGTGACAGGCGTCTGACATCCCGCAGCCGCCGGCGGGGATCCGCGGGCGGCTACGGGGTCCAGGCCGAAGGCGCCACCTGGGCGCCAGAACCCTTCCTGCACGCCAGACCGCCCAAGGGCCCCCGAGTCATGGTCCTGATTTCGGGACCACTGCTTTCGGGTCCGCATGCGTGTCAGCGGACGAATCCACCGCGTGAACAGGCATAATCCCTGCATCACAAGTAAGTCAAAACTCTGGTTTACTCCGCAGTAGATACTCCCCCGATCCTAGGCTCCCCGCTGTGCGTCGCCGGGACTCCGGCGCCGGAGCCGACAAGGGGAGAGCCTCCGTGGGGGATGAGCCGAGTGCGTCCATAGCGGGATACCGCGACCTGGTCGTGATCGGGCGCGGCGGGTCGAGCGTCGTGTACCGGGCCTGGCAGGCGAGGTTCGAGCGCTATGTCGCGGTCAAGGTGCTGTCCGGGGAGTTCGACGAGACCGCCTCGCGGCGCTTCGTGCGGGAGATGCGGCTGACCGGCCGGCTGACCGGGCATCCGCACGTCGTGACCGCGCTGGACGCCGGTACCACGAGCGCCGGGCAGCCGTTCATGGCCACCGACCTGTACGAGCAGGGCTCGCTGCAGGACCGCCTGGACGCCTCCGGCCCGCTGCCGGCCGTCGAGGTCGCCGCGATCGGCGCGAAGATCGCCGGGGCGCTGGCCGACGCGCACACCCTGGGTATCGTGCACCGCGACGTGAAGCCGAGCAACATCCTGATATCGCGCTTCGGCGAGCCGGCGCTGGCCGACTTCGGCGTGGCCGTGGCTCCCGGATCACCGTCCGGGATGACCAGCGGGAACGCCTTCACCCCGGTCCACGCGGCGCCGGAGACGGTGGCCGGGGCCAGGCCGTCGGCGGCCGGCGACGTCTATTCCCTCGGTTCGACGTTGCACCACCTGCTGACCGGCGAGCCGCCGTTCTTCCGGGCGGACAGCCCGGAGATCATCGCCCTGTTGTTCCGCATCGTGAACGAGCCGCCCCCGGAGCTGCACTGTCCGGAGCTGCCCGCGCTCGTCACGGTTATCCGGACCGCCATGGCCAAGCATCCGGCGGCCCGGCCCGCCGGCGCCGCACAACTGGCCTGGAGACTCAGGGAGCTGATCCTGCCCGACGGCTGGGCACACGCCGACCCGGTCGCGGCGCCGCCGCCGGACGTCGACCTCCCGCCGTGGCTGGTCTCCGAGCCCCTGGCCCTTCCCCCGGCGGCGAACGTCACGCTGGCCATCACCGCCGGAGAAGCGCGTCCGCCGACCCGGAAGTCGGCCGGCCGGCGTGCGAACGCCAAGCGCCGCCGAACAGCGGCCCTTGTCAGTGCCGGCATCGGGATCGCGGGGCTGGCCCTGGCGCTCACCTCGTTTCTTCGGCGCTAGTGCTTGGTGTGTGGGTGGCTGGGGTGTGGTGGGTGCGACGGGTGCGGTTTGGCGGTGGTTTTAAGGGCTTTTACGGCTTCGCAGGGTTTTAAGAAGGATCCGTTGGGTGGCGCAGTTCGGTGGTGCCCCGTTGGTTGCGTTGGCGGCTGGCGGTTGTCCGTGTCCACGACCGCGCACCGGTCCGAGTCACTGCGCACGCGTTGCGTAGGCGGCAATCGTCGAGCGTGGTGGGCGCCGAAGGTCGAAGGCAGGGCCTCCGGCGGCGCCTGCGCGGCGAGCGGCCTCGCTCCGGGGAGGGGGGTCGCGCTGTCTGCTGCCGGACACTGCTTGTGGTCGCCTTTGTTCCGGGTTCCCCGTCGCGTCGTCGCCTGATGGAAGCAGACCGGTCCGGTGGTGTCCAGCCGCATCACACGCTGCTGTGGTGCAGCCTCGTCCGGCTGGGACACCACCGGCCCGGTCAGCTTGGCTGCGCCCGCCGACGCGACGGGGAACCCGGGACAACCCCGGCCTGTGGTGTGGACACGGTCCACTCGGGTGCGTACACCTGCGGGTGGTGACGTGGCGCGCCCGAGATGTGGGAATCCTTCCCACAGTGGGGGTTGTCCCGGATCCCTCGTCGCTGTCGGCGGTGCTTGCACAACCAGCCCGGACTGCAATGCCGCGTAGTTAAGGTTTTGGTGGTGGCGTCAAGTGGGGCTGTGAGCTGTGGCTTTATAGAGTGAACGAGACCTCTGATATGCCGGTTCTTGTCTAGGGAACCCGGGATCGGAGGTCTCGTCGTGTCTGAGTCTGCCATGGTGCGTGTCGATCGGTCGATCGAGGTGGCGGCGGGGGTGTTCGCTCCGGGGCATTTGGGGGAGCTGACGCAGTTCCTGCCGTTGGAGTTGGTGGATGCGGTGTTGGCCGATACCGGGTGTGTGCAGCAGCGGGTGCGGGTCCTGCCGTCGCGGGTGGGGGTGTATTTCGTGCTGGCGCTGTGTCTGTTTCGGCCGGTGGGTGCTGTGAAGGTGTTCGGCAAGTTGTGTGCGGGCCTGCCGGCCCGGTTGCGGGTGAGCCCGTCGGAGAAGGGGTTGCGGGATCTGCGGCGGCGGTTGGGGGCGGCGCCGTTCAAGGCGCTGTTCGAGGCCGTGGCCGGGCCGTTGGCGACCCCGAGCACGCCGGGGGTGTCCTACCGGCGCTGGCGCACGGTGGCCTTCGACGGTTGTTTGTCGCTGCAGACCCCGGATTCGGTGCGCAACCGCGGCTGGCTGGGGAAGATCAGGTATTGGCAGGGCTGGTCCGGATACCCGCACCTGGTGCTGATGGTGTTGTGCGAGACTGGGACCCGGGGGCTGTTGGGTGCGGTGTTCGGGCCGGTCGGCACTGATGAACGCGGCTGGGCGGTGCGGCTGCTGCCGCTGCTGAACGACAAGATGCTGGTGTTGTGCGATCGCGGGTTCGACTCCGATGACTTCGCAGCCGAGCTGGCCGGCACCGGTGCACAGTTCCTCATCCGGGCCACCGCTGCCCGCAACCCGCCGGTGCTGGCCCGGTTGTCCGACGGCTCGTTTCTGTCCCGGCTGGGTGCCCTGCCAGTGCGGATCATCGACGTCGATGTGGTCGTGACCTTGGCCGACGGCACCCGTAACGCCGACCG